>JAIRUU010000076.1 GCA_031254225.1 Candidatus Elusimicrobium euhamitermitis | reverse complement strand
TCATGCGCGGCACATAGCCGTGATGGTCCGCGCCAAGAATATCAATCAGACGCGAATATCCGCGGTCAAATTTATTTTTATGATAAGCAATGTCCGCCAGAAAATACGTCGGCCGCCCGTCGGCGCGCACAAGCACGCGGTCCTTATCGTCCGCGTCCTTTGTGGAACCGAACCAGACCGCGCCGTCTTTTTCATAAGCCAGATTTCTTGATTTCAAAAAGTCCAAGGTTTTAGACGGTAAATCCTCTTTATAAAGTTCAGACTCCCTGAACCAGCGCGTGAAATTTACGTTAAACGCCGCCATATCTTCCTGATGAGTTTTAATTAAATATTCAATAGCGTAAGAAGAAAATTCTTTTTCCGTCCAGCCGGCGCATTTGTCTTTAATTTCCGCGGCCATGTCCGTCAAATAATCGCCGTGGTAACCGTTTTCCGGCGGCTCTCTGCCTTCGGTGCGGGCTTTTAAGGAAGCGCCCAAAAGTTCCGCCTGGTTTCCGGCGTCGTTAATATAATATTCCGCGTCGCAGTTTATGCCTACGGCGTTTAAAATTCTGACAAGACTGTCGCCCAAACTTGCGCCGCGGCCGCTGGCCACGTGCAGCGGGCCCGTCGGATTGGCGGACACAAATTCTATAAGCGCGCGCGCTTTGTTTTCGCCCGCGTTTCTGTCTTTAAGGCGTCGGTCAAGCGAGGCGTTTGAAATAAACCCGTCGTCCAAAATAATATTTACAAAACCAGGCGGCGCGGCCTGCGCGTCTTTTACGCTGTTTGCGCTTTGCAGTATTTTTGCGGCGGCTTTTGCTATTTCCAGCGGGTTTTTCTTTAAAATTTTTGCGGCGGAAAGCGGCCAGGAAATTGAAATATCCGCGCCCGTATGCGCCGGCGCCGGCGAAATTTCCAGCGGCGGCAGCTGCGCGCCGGCAAAATATTCGCCGCTTTTTAATTTAAGTTCTATTTCCGCTTTAAATTTTTCTAACATAATTATTTTTTCTTTTTAGCAGCCGGTTTTTTTTTTGTTTTTTTGGCGGCGGCTTTCTTTTTCGGCGCGGCGGGCTTTACGGGTTTTTGCCATGAGATTACTTTGCCGAAGCTGAAAATTTTCTCAAGCGCGTAAAATTCCCTGGCCTCTTTTGTCATAAGATGGAACATGAAATTACCGTAATCGGACACGCGCCACATGTTTGATTCCCCGCCGTCGCGGTTGGTTTTGAAGACGCCGAACTGTTTAAGCTCGCGGCTGACGTTTTCCTCCGTCGCTTCCAGATGCGGGCGGGAAGTTGCCGTCGCTATGACGACAAAATCGCACAGCGACGAAAGTCCTTTAAGATCAATGACTTTAACGTCTTCCGCTTTTTGCGCGTCTGCCAGTCTGGCGGTTTGTAAAACAATATTTTTTGTATTCATAAATTGTTCCCCGTAAAGTAAAAGTTTAGCATTTATTTAGGCATTTTAAAATTTGTGCCTATTATGATTTTCGCGTCGCAGAAAGCGGACGGATTTTTTTCCCTGAACAATTCGCTGTCCCGCAGGTCAAGCGCGAGGCTCAGCTGTTTTAATTCTTTATTGCGGCCGGTATAATCAATAATCTGCGTGATCTCTTCAATCTTAGGGTTGGTATCGTATTGAAGAACGTCAATACTTAACTGTCCCTGTTCGTTTAATTTTCTTAAGTACTGCGTCAGTTCCAGCGCGGCGCCTTTGCTGCCGGAGGCATTGTAAATTTCAACTATCAGCGGGTGGTTTTCCGCGGTAAGGGGGGAATTGCCGGCCGCGGCGTCGGGCTGTCTGGCGCGGGCGTTTTTAGGCTGCGGCGCGTCAAGCGCGACGGAAAAATCCGTCATCTCAAGTTTAAGCGAGCCCAAAGTCAAAAGAGCAAATTCATACGGCGCGATGTTCGTCCTGTGCCGCGCGTAAGCTTTGGCGTAATTATAAACGTATTTTACTAAAAGCAGCGGGTTATGCCGCCAGGAAGAAATCGTGTTTTTAAAATCCGCCCAAAAAACGTCCGAGCTTGTTTCCGGCACAAAATATTTGACATGGAGAGGCGTTATTTTTTTTGTTTCCAGCAGTTTTAACGCCTTTTCGTCGGGCGTTAATTCCGGCGGCGGGTTTTTGGTTTTTTTCGGCGCGGGCAGGTCCGCGTTTGTGATATTTATAATTTTTGCGGCGGGCGTATAAGTCATGATGAGCGCGGGTTCGCCCAAAAAAACAATATTAAGCGGCTCGTCGGTTTTTCCCGCGTACAAACGCGAAACATAGCTTTTCTGCTGCGCTGTGAACGCGCCCGCCAAAACCAGCAGGAAGACAAATATAATTAAAATGTTGACTACTTTTTTAACAGGTGATTCCATGTAATATTTCCCTGCGGGCATAACCATTTGCCCTCGTTAATGGTAAAAATAATTTTCATGCCCGCGGCTATCATAGCGGCGCGCTCCAAATCTTTTAAAGCCAGGTCGCGCAGCGTAAACGCGCCTTTGTATTTGCGGTCTTTTGACGCTATGTCCGCGACGTATAAAACTTTGTCGTACACCGTCATGTCCGCCGCACCCAGCGTGTGGCGTTCCACGGCGTTCAAAATAAGTTCGTCCGTTATGCCGAATCTCGTCTGCGCTATGTGCGACGAGACGTAAGAATGCAGCAAGTCCGGCGCGTGGCAAAGGATTAAATCATAAAACGGCGGTTTTATCCCGCACTTTTTAGCGTATGTTATCAGGTCTTTGTCCGGCAGGCTTTTGCCGGTGTCCTGCAGCAGCGCGGAAAGCGCGGCGCGTTCCGGATACGCGTCGTTGATAACCGCCAGCTGGGCGGACAGCGCGGCGACGGAGCGCGTGTGAAGATAGCGGTTTTCTTTCAGATTTTTTTTAAGCCAGTCGTGCAGGTTAAGAAAATAAAGTCTGTGTTTTGTGATAATTCCGGCCGACGGGCCGACAGTTCTATCCGCTTCGCCGTTGACTAAAATTTCCAGGCGGATTTGCGAAGAAGAAACTTTCGGCAGCCGCGTTTTTAATATGCGGTATTTGAAAGGCAGTTTTTCTTTTGCCGCAAGCCCCGCGCGTTTTCCCGCTACGGCGGTTGCGTTTTTCAGAATAAAATCCGGCTGTTTCCACGACGGGATTTCATTAAGCGCGTCCGTGCCGACCAGCATAAAAAGTTCCGGCTTATCGTAGATTTTTTGCAAATGTTCAATTATTTCGCAGGTATAAGTTTTGCGCTGGCGTTTATATTCAAAATTGTCAAAAATAAGACGGGCGGAAATATTTTTAAAAGCGTTTTTCGCCATTTCCATGCGCAACTCAAAAGGCGTGTTGGAGCGTTCTTTAAAGGGGGAGTGGTACGCCGGAATTATGTGTGCGGCGTCAGGCTTGATTTCCCGCACGGCGGCGGCAAGCAGGGCCGCGTGGCCTTTATGCGCAGGGTCAAAACTTCCGCCGTAAAATAAAATTTTCATGAGCAGTACTCCGTTGACATATTTTACAATTTTTGCGCCAGCTCTTTGGCGTCTAAAATATTTTTTTCCATAAAAGAATATTCCCACGCGCCGTAACGGCCAACGCCGTAAATATTTTTTTCTTTGAGCGCGGCTATAATTTGCGGGACGACGATTTCCCGCCGCGCGTCGTAAGTGACGTAAGCCGGATTAATTTCCAGCCACAGCGCGGCGAGGATTTTATCTTCATTTTTTAATATTCCCGCGTCTTTAAGCGCGGCGGTAATTTCTTTTTCAAGTTTTTTAAAATCAGGTTTTTTGGAGTTTCCCGCGGCGGAAATTTCAACGTACGGCGCGCCGCAGCCTTCCGGCGCGACGGAGGGGGAAAACCCGCTCTGCACGCCGGCGCGGTAAAATTTAAATTTGTCTTCGGGGAAATAGACCCAGCTTATATTTTCAACCGCGCGGTTTACGCCGAGGTTTAAGACGTAAACTTTATTGTTTTTGAGTTCTTTTGCCGCCTCATAAATATTTTTTTCAAGACCGCCGCACGCCGAGACAAAAGTTTTCAGCGGCGAAGTGTTGATTAAATTTTCATACTCAAAAATGCCTTTGTTTGTAAAGACCATTTTTTTAACGGCGTCAATTTTTTTTACTTCCGTGTTATAAAAAATATTTTCCGTTTCAGCCGCCAGCGCGCGCGCGAGCGCGCCTATGCCGCCCGTTTTAGGATAAATAAAATCAGTATTGTAACCGTAACTTGCGCGCGTCTTAAAATACGCGCCTTTTACAATGTCCTCCATGTCGGTCTGCGGCACAAAATCCGCGCACCAGACGCAGCTCAAATCCTCGGCTTTTGCGCGCCAGAGTTTTTCATTATACGGACGCATGAAATATTTATAAATCCCTTCTCCGTACGACGACAATGCAAAATCCGCAAAATTTTCAAAAATATGTTTTTTGTGTTTGCGCGCGGCGACAAGGGCAGTTACGCATTCTTCCACAATTTCCGGTTTAAGATATGAAAGATTTGCCTGAAAAGGGAACGGGACAAACGTGTTTTGCAAATAAACCCACGCTTTTCTTTTTATTAAAGCCGCGTTTTTGCCGAGCAGTTTTTTAAGCAGTTCGCGCGTATAAGCGCGGCGCGCGTGCGCGACGTGGCCGCCGTAATCAAAAGTAAAATTTTTATGCGTTACGGACGCGCAGACGCCGCCGGGCTCCGCCGCGCGTTCCAGCACCGCAAAATCTTTTTTGCCCAGTTTTTGCAGGTGGTAAGCCGCGCTCAGGCCCGTCACGCCGGCGCCTATAATCAGATTTTTTACTTTCATGTTTTCAGTTTATAAATATAAACGCCGCAGGCAAGCGCGTCAAGGATTGTAAGGGTTAAAATTACCGACGTCCAAAAGGGATTTAAGTGTATCAGCAGCAGCGCCAGCGCGCCGTAAATTATTGACGCCGCAAGAAACACAATTACGACGGAGTTTGAACTTAAACCGTATTTTTGCAGACGTATAACCGCGTGGTCCGGCGAGCCTTTGAACGGATTTTTGCGCTGCATAATTCTTGCCGTAAACACAAACGCCGTGTCCCACAAAGGCACGGCGAGAATTAAAAGCGGCGCAAGCACGGCCGCCGGATTTTTAAAAGAATATTGCGCGCCCATTGAGGCCGCGGCCAGCGTAAAGCCGAGCAGCATGCTGCCCGAGTCCCCCATAAAACTTTTGCAGCGTTTGCTGACGTTATACGGCGCAAAACCTATGCCCGCGCCCAGCAGCGCGCAGGCAGTGAAATTTACATAAATCTGTTCGGAGGGCAGCGCTATGATTATAAAAAACAACGCCGCGCAGCACGCCTGGCTGACGGCCAGCAGGTCAACGATATCCAGCAGGTTAAAAGCGTTTGTCAGCCCTATTACCCACAGTACCGTAAGGATATAAGATAAAATATTGCTGCCGACAAAATTTATTTTTACGCCGTAGAAAATCAGCGCGGCGGCAGCGGCCGTCTGCGCGGCGAATTTTGTCAGCGCGCTTATGCCGGCCGGTTTTTTGATGTCGTCAACAAGGCCCGCCGCAAAAATTATAAGTCCGCCCGCCAGAACGCCGCGCAGGCTGTGCAGCGTGCCCGTAGGAAAAGGGATTGTCAGGCGCACTATTAACAGGCTTAAAAATATGCCCGCCATAAGCGCGGGCCCGCCGGCCAGCGGCACCGCGCCGGAGTGGGTTTTCAAGCCGGAGGGAATATCCGTAAATTTGCCGTCCAGCAGCGTTACTATGAGGGGGACGGAAACAGAAGTAATCAAAAATGCGCTTAAAGCGCAAAAAAAATAAACGCTTAAATTTTGCATATTATATAATATACTATATTAAAGATTGCAGAAAGTGGCGGTAAAATTATGTTAAAAAAGGTTTTAATTTTGGCCGTTGCGGCGCTCTCCGTCAGCGCGTGCGCGAGCCTGGGTACTAAAAACAACGCCGCGGCGGCGAAAGACCGCGCCGTGCCCTCTTTTTTCTCTAACGGGGAAACGGCGGCCGCGTTTAAAGTGGATTCCGTTATACGGGACATGCCGCTGGAAGGCGTGCTTATAGTCAAAAAGACGGATAACGCGGTTTACAGCATAAAAATAATGGGCCCGCTGGGCGCGAAAATAGTGGACGGCGCGATGGACGACAACGGCGTCAGCTACGACTATGTTTTGCCGGACATTAATACGGGTCTTATAAAAAGCAGGTTTGAAAAATTTATTTTTGCGCTGCTGCGGCCAGCGGGCGAAATAAAAAAAGCGCATTTTAACAAAGACGGCACGCTGGAAATAAAGCGCAAGGTGGGGGACGGTAATTTTACTTATTTTTATGACGAGAACGCCGCCTACCCATCCAAAATGCAGAGCGGCGCGATAAGCATGAATTTTACGCAGTATCAGCCGTATTTGGACGGGCAACTGCCGCACGCGCTGGCTTATTTTGACAGTCTGGCGGATGTGAGTCTCGGGCTGACGCTGATTTCAATCAGATAAAAACCGGAGTATACAAATGTCTATCAATTTTATTTTGGCGGCTTGCGGGTTTACGGTTACTTTTATTTTGCTTTTTTATTTTACCGCAAAGTATCGCGAGGCCGCGGCAGACGAGGGAACTTTTGAGGCTGAGCCGTCTTCTTCCTCCGTTCCCGCGCAAGGCGGGGAAAAAACGCCTTCCGGCGTGGCCGCTACCATAAAACGCGCAAGCCTGGGCGGCCCTTACGGCGCGCTATCCCTTGAGATTGAAGATTTAAAAGATAAACTGAAAGAAGCGCATTACCGTAACGAAGAACTGCGGCTGGTCAGCGAAAACCGCACGACGGAAACCCTTAAAGCCATAGCGAAACTTGAGACCCGCCTTAACGCTTTTGAAGAAGAATACGTCAAAAAGCTGCAGCCGACGCTGATGAGTCTTATTGAAGATTTGGAAAAGATGAAAAAAGAGTGAGATGCGAGTATTAAAATCTCGTCCTAAGATTTTTTTCTTTTAGCGCTGCCCCAACCCATCTCCCGCAAGAAGCGAGGGGAAATATATAAATTTAAATAAAACCGCCGCAGCGGAAACGCTGCGGCGGTTTTATTATGCCGTTAAAAACCCCGCCCGACTTTCGTCGGGCGGGGTTAAAGTTTTTACAAAAACAGCTTTGGCTTACAAAGGCAGCGGCTTAAAATTATAGTCCGCCGGTAAAAGCGAGGCGCAGGCTTCGCACACCGTGCCTTGCAGCGCCGGGTCTTTAGGATCACTCGGCTTAATAAACTGGCAGCAGCCGTTGTTTGCAAAATTCATAGTCACAAACGGCGGCCCGCCGTAAACCGGCTTTATAACGGGATTTAAACTTCCCATACATCTGCACTGTTTTATTGTAGTATCCTGGCCGGCAAAAGCAGTCTCGCAGGTTGCTTCGGGCGCGGCGCATTTGCCGTTAACTAAAGTTTGTCCGCACGGGCAGTACTGGCAGACTTTGGTGTCATTGCAGTAATTGGGCGTATTCTGCGCGCAGCATTTGCTGTTGGAAAGAACAGGAGTATCCTGCGGGCAGGACTGGCAAAGGCCGTTCCAATAATATTTTTTGTCCGACGGGCAGCAGTTGCCGTCCACAATAATGTTAGGGCTTGTACACGCGGAGCATTTTTTGCTGTCCCACACGGTGCCCTTGGGGCATACGCAGTCGTCACCGTTCCATGTTCTGCCGTAGGAGTCAGAACCGTTTAAGCAGCAGTTATATTTTGCGGTATCGCTCTTAAAAGATTCGCATTTTCCCGTGGGCGGCTGGACAACGCAGGTGCCGTTGTTGCCCACATAGCCGTCCGGACAGCAGACGCCGTTGGTATAATAATTATTCACTGGGCAGCAAAAACCGTTTGAAAACACAGGCGTCGCCTGAGGGCAGACGTTGCATGTGTTGTTGTAATAATAAGGTTTGTCTTGCGGGCAGTTGCCGCTGCCGGTATCCTTACAGACGCCGTTGACTAAAGTTTGTCCGCAGGGACAATACTGGCATACGCCGTTGCAGAGATTAGGCGTAGCGTTCGGGCAGCCGCCGCTTCCTCCGTTTGTGCAAATTCCGTTGACTAGCATAGAACATTCGCAAGCAGAGCACACGCCGTCGCAGGTAGTTATGTCAGTAGTTGCGCAGCAGATGCCGTCTAGGTCCTTAGGGCAGTTGTTTTCGGGGACGCATTTTTTGCCGTTAGAATCCCAAACAGTACCCTGAGGGCACGGGCAGGTTCCGCCGGCCCATTGTCTGCCGTCGGGCAAAACCGCCGGAGCGGCTTTGCAGCATTGATATAGGTCTGGGTTTGTGTTATAGTCAGCGCAGTCGTCGGGCGTGACGCATTTTGTGCCTACTAATTCAGCTCCCCGCGGACAACGACACTGCGTGCCCTCCCAGTATCTTCCGCCCGGCAAAGACCAGTTTAAACAACATTTATATGTATCAGGGTCCTTTTTATAAATGTCGCATGAATCAGCATTTATCGGTTTGCACGGGCCGTTAACCGTTTGTTGAAAGCCGTCCGGGCACGGACAGCCTTTAAGAAATCCCGATATAATATCGCAGTCCGTGCCTTCGCAGCACAGAAAAGAGTCCGCATAATTTTCAGTCTGTACGATTGAATAGTTATAAGGCGACGGTTGTCCCGCCGTGCCTGTTCTTTGGGCATACGCGTAATACGGGTTAGAGGCAAGCGTATAAGTAAAATATTTTTGCGGAATTTTGTCCGTTTGCGGGGACTTCACGCCGGAAATAACTTCCCCGAGGTCGCTGAAATTGACTGTAAAACTTTTATTGCTTTTATCGTTGGTT
Organism: Candidatus Elusimicrobium euhamitermitis; assembly: GCA_031254225.1. Taxonomy (GTDB): domain Bacteria; phylum Elusimicrobiota; class Elusimicrobia; order Elusimicrobiales; family Elusimicrobiaceae; genus Elusimicrobium; species Elusimicrobium euhamitermitis. The sequence continues at coordinate 3,331 of JAIRUU010000076.1, read as the reverse complement.
CTGCCGAATTGTTGAATTTGTTCCTGCCTGTTTCTGATATTGCTGAGGATTTCAAAAGCTTCCGTGGCTTTGCTTCTTTCAACCGCCTTTTTGTAAGACGGGACGGCTATTGCGGCAAGTATTCCTATAATAAATACCACCACCAGCATTTCCAAAAGAGTAAAACCTTTTTGTTTATTCATATAACCTCTTTAAAATATATATCAACATCTATTATAGAAATTTTTTTAAAGAAGTCAATAAAAAAAACAATGTTAAACAGCATAGATGTTGTAAAACGCAGTTTGGCATTTCCTCTTAAACAAAAGTTTTACGGCTCATATTTGCGTACACCCGCCTTCGCTACGCTACGGCGCGGTAAAATTTACCCCCTTCGGGGACTTCCCTTAAAAGGGGAAGATATGATTTTATTTTGTCTATGCCGTTTTCAGATTGGCATAAAAAAAGCGGAGATTAAAATTTTAATCTCCGCTTTGGTTTTTATTTCAAATGGTCGGGGCGACTGGATTCGAACCAGCGGCCTCACGGTCCCGAACCGTGCGCGCTACCAACTGCGCTACGCCCCGCGCTTGCTGCTTTTTGGTGCTATAAAAAAACATCGGGGAAGCGGGAATTGAACCCGCGGTCTCTCGCACCCCAAGCGAGCGCTCTACCACTGAGCCACTCCCCGGAAAATAGAACTCCGTCCTCCAAATGATTTTCCTCTCCCCTTGCGGGAGAGGACACAGGCCTGCCGCGCCGTAGCGCAGCGAAGGCGGGTGAGGGGTTTGAACACAAAATGTACACAAATATGCGCCGTATCCCGCTGGAAAAACTCGGCGCAAAAAATGGAACTTTTTTCCCTTGCTTGCGCTACCCCTCGCCCCAACCCCTCTCCCGCAAGGGGCGAGGGGAAAGACTGTAACCTTTACATTTTATCATTCTTTTATGATTTGGGAAAGCGTTTCGTAAATTTCCGTCAGAAGTTTTTTGTTTCCCGCCGGCGCGGACGCAACCTCTTTCGCGCGGCCGAGAAGAATTTTTTTTGCGCCCTCAAGCGTCAGTTTCTGGCGGTAAACCAAATCTTTTATTTTTAAAATAACGTCCGCGTCCGCGCGCGTGTAACGGCGGTGGCCACTTGCTTTGCGCACGGGTTTGATGAGGCCGAACTCCGCTTCCCAGTACCGCACGGAATATTCCGGCACGCCGCAGAGACGCTTAATTTCGCCTATGGTAAAAAATTCTTTTTGTGCCAAATCTTCCAGTAACATAGAAATATTTTAGCAAATTGCTATAATAATAAAATGGTTAAAGAAAAGATTCAGGGCGCGCTTACCAGAAATAATTTTGTCACGGCTTACCGCCGCATATGGCCTTACGCCAAACCGTACTGGTTCCGCGCGCTGCTTGCGCTGCTAATAGCAATCCCCGTCGGCGCGCTGGACGCCGTGATTGCCATGTTTCTTAAACCTTACACGGATAAAGTTCTCTTTGACCTCAACGCCACTTATATATATAAGATACCGCTGGCAGTCGTGGGGTTTACGGTCGTGCAGGGTATTTTGCTTTACGCCTCCGCTTATTTAAACGCCTGGCTGGGCTCCAAAATTTCCACGAATATAGGGCGGGATTTGTATAAAAAACTTCTCACGCTGGAACCGGCTTATTTTGACAAAACCACGTCCGGCCACGTCGTGCAGCGGTTTTGCACGGACGCTTTTACGGCAAGCAACACTCTTATAACAAACCTGCGTATGTTTATATCAAAAGTTTTTTCTTCAATAGCTTTGATAGCGGTGCTTTTTTATAACTCCTGGCAGCTGTCTTTAATAGCGGTGGCCGCGCTGCTCTTCGCGTTTGCGCCGCTGCGTTACGTCCGGCGGAAAATGAAAGGCGTGGTTACAAAATCCGTCGTGGTAAACGCTAACGCCGTTACCGCCAACAACGAAACTTTTTCCGGCAATAAAATTATAGCCGGCTATAATCTGCAGGATTACCAGAATAAAAAATACGACGGGATTATGGACAATACTTTTAATCTCTCCGTCAAAATGGTGCAGTATACCAACTGGCTTTCGCCGCTCATGCATATTGTTTTGTCCGTCGGCATAGCGGGCGTAATAGCTTACAGCAGCTACCTGATTATGCACGGTTATATAACAAGGGGCAACTTTGTTTCTTTCCTTGCCGCCATGTTTCTGCTTTATACGCCTATTAAGACGGTGGGCAACAATATAATTGACATTGAAAAGGCTATTCTGGCTATTGAGAGGATTTTTGAAATTTTTGGTTTGTCGGCGGGGATTACGGATAAGGCGGGCGCGAAAACAATTTCTTCAATCAAAAAAAATATAAAGTTTGAGGGCGTCACTTTTGAATACGCGCCGGACAAGCCGGTGCTTAAGGACATTAATTTGACCGTGCCCGTCGGGCAGACGGTGGCGTTCGTGGGCAATTCCGGCGGCGGCAAGAGCACGCTGGTTAATCTCATCCCGCGGTTTTACGACGTGCAGCGCGGCGCGGTTTTGATTGACGGCGTTAACGTGAAGGATATTACGCTTAAGTCCCTGCGCTCGCATATGGCCGTGGTGTTTCAGGATAATTTTTTATTTTCCGGCACGATACGGGAAAATATAACGCTGGGCAACCTTGACGCGGCGGAAGAGGAAATTGTGAACGCCGTCAGAAACGCGCACCTGGCTGATTTTATCGCCGGCCTGCCCGACGGGCTGGACACGGTTATCGGCGAGCGCGGCACAACTTTAAGCGGCGGGCAGAAGCAGCGCGTGGCCATAGCGCGCGCTTTTGTGAGGAACGCCTCCGTCGTAATTTTGGACGAGGCTACCAGCGCGCTTGACAATAAATCAGAAGCCGTCGTGCAGAAAGCTATTGATAATCTGATGAAAAACAGGACGGTGTTTGTAATAGCGCACCGTCTGAGCACCGTGCAAAACGCGGACAAAATAGTGGTAATCAACGAAGGCCGCATAGTGGAAGCGGGCTCGCACGCGGAGCTTCTCAAAAACGCCGGCGGCCCGTACCACATTTTATACCACGCGCAGTTTAAAGATAAATAAGACCCCGTCCTCAAATTTTTTTCCTCTCCCGAAAAGGGAGAGGAAAAAACTCAAAAGCTTGGAACAACATAATTTTTTTGCAAAGCAAAAAATTATAAAAATTCCTCAAATCCAAAATCAGAAAACCGCAAAATTCCGCAAAAAATATGATTTTCCGCGGGCCGGTGTCAAACGGGCAAGTGGAATCGCCTCCGTCGTAGAAAAACATAGCCTTTTTAGTTATTATGGATTACCTCTTTTTCGGTTTATAATATAAATATATATTTACGCCATAT
>JAIRUU010000005.1 GCA_031254225.1 Candidatus Elusimicrobium euhamitermitis | reverse complement strand
CGAACCCTCACCCTGCCCTCTCCCTAAAAGGGAGAGGAAAAAAATTGTTATTTTTTACCCTCAAGAACTTTTTTTACACAAAGCGGATATATTTTATGTTCAACTTCCAGCACGCGCGCGGACAGAGTTTCCGGCGTGTCGTTTGGCAGAACGGGTACTGACTGCCGCATTATTATTTCCCCGCTGTCATACTCGCAGTCAACAAAATGCACCGTCGCGCCGCTTTCTTTTGCGCCGCTTTTTAAAACCGCCGCGTGCACGTTGTGCCCGTACATTCCTTTGCCGCCGAACTTCGGCAGCAGCGCTGGGTGAATATTTATTACCGGGCAAATGTCCAAAATTTCCTGCGGCACTTTTTTAAGATAACCGGCAAGGCAAATTAAATCAGGCTCGTAAAACTGTATTTGCGAAACAAGCTCTTCCTTGTCCATTGATTCTTTGTTAGCAATCTCTCCAAGGCTCTCATTTTCGTCTAATACTACGTTTGTAGCGGTGGGAAAAGAGCCCTCAACGTAAACCGGAATATTAAAGCGTATAGCCTTGTCCACCGCGCCTATGCCGAGTTTTGAGGCGACAAGCAGCACAATTTTCCCGTCAAAAACTTTGCTCTGCGCCGCTTTGGCCAAAGCCTCAAAATTACTCCCCCCTCCGCTTGCAAAAACAATTATTTTTTTCATTTTTTCTCATATCCTTCGTAATAATAAGACTGCTCTATGCCTTTAAAAATAATTTCGCGGTTGTCAACGTCGCCGGTTAAATTAGCTTCCAGCAGCGTTCTGATTTCCAAATCATTAACGGGACTGCGCTCCATAGCCTGTAAATACAGCGTTTTATCAACGTTTTGCCAGTTAACAACTTTATGCAAATTCTTTTTCAAAATTAAATCAAGCCAAATTCTCATGGCCCTGCCGTTACCTTCCATGAAAGGATGGGCAATATTCATTTCAACATATTTTTCAATAATTTCTTTAAAAGATTTTTCCGGCATATGTTCAATTTTTGCCAGAACTTCTTTAAGGTAAAGGGTATTGGCAAATTTAAAATTGCCTTTGGAAATATTTTTCGCGCGGAGCTGCCCGGCAAAATCATACAGACCTTCAAACAAGCAGTTATGGATTTGCAGCAGGCCTCTTACGGTACCGGTTTCAAAACTGTTTACCGCGCCCGTTTCAAATAACCGATATGCATTTTTTAAACTTTTCCCGTCAATGTCTTTCATTTTCCGCCTCCGCTTACAAAAACTATAATTTTTTTCACAATTTAATCCAAAATTACGTTTTGTTTACCTTTAAGAATTACGCCGACTTCTCTCAGTTGCGGCAAAGCTCTTTTGGCGGCGGCGGCGGCTTGCGGTTTTACGCAGATTACCATGCCCAGGCCCATGTTGAAAGTGTCATACATTTCTTTGTCGGATACTTTGCCTTTTTTCTGCAGCGCGCGCATGATTTCCGGGACTTGCCATTTTGATGTATCAAGATACGCGTCCATATTTTTCGGCAGGAAACGCGGCACGTTGCCTGGTAAACCGCTGCCTGTGATATGCGCCATGCCCAAAATATCGTGTTTTTTATTTTTTAGCGCGGCGCGTAATTTTAAAATTTCTTTGACGTAAATTTTGGTCGGCGTAAGCAGTTCTTTGGCGTATTTTTTAAGTTCATTGCCAAAAATATGGCGCACCAAAGAGTAGCCGTTTGAGTGGAAACCCGACGACGGCAGCGCGAGCAAAATATCGCCCGCTTTAATTTTGCTCCCGTCAATAATCTCGCTGTTTTTTACAATGCCTACGGAAAAACCCGCCAAATCATATTCCCCTTTTTGGTAAAACCCGGGCATCTCCGCCGTCTCGCCGCCCAGCAGCGCGCAGCCGGCCTGGCCGCAGCCGTCCAAAATGCCGTTAATGATTTGCTTAGAAGTATTCATCTCCAGCTTAGCCGTCGCGTAATAATCCAAAAAGAAAAGCGGGCGCGCGCCGCAGACAATCAAGTCATTGACGCACATAGCCACCAAATCTACGCCTATGGTATCATGCTTGCCAAGCAGAAAGGCAAGTTTTAATTTCGTCCCCACGCCGTCTGTGCCGGCCACAAGAGAATAATCTTTATTCGCCGGGTCCGCCATCAAACCCGCAAATCCGCCTATGCCTTTAGTTTTAGAAGCTATAAAATCAACAAATTTATCTCCCGCGATAATATCAACGCCTGCTTTCTTATAAGTGCTCATATATCCTCTATTTCTTGTTATTTTTTGCGATAATCTGCGCTTCCTGCGCGCTTCTGTAGGCGGAAAGTTTTTGGGTTAACGCCTTATCGTTCAACGCCAAAATCTGCACCGCGAGATACGCCGCGTTTTTGCTGCCGTCAACGGCCACCGTCGCCACAGGCAGGCCGGAGGGCATTTGCAGAGTTGAAAGCATGGCGTCCAGCCCTTTGCAAAAACCGCCGGACAGCGGCACGCCTATAACCGGTTTTACCGTCTGGGAAGCCACCACGCCAGCCAAATGCGCGGCCATGCCCGCGCCGGCTATAAAAATTTTGGCGTCTTTATAATCCGTCATAATTTTATGAAGGAAATTAGGGCTTCTGTGCGCGGAACAAATTTTAATTTCGCACGTTACGTTAAAATCTTTCAAAACTTCTTCGGCTTTTTGCATTATTGGCAAATCGCTGTCGCTGCCCATCATGATAACGACGTCAGGTGTTTTCATTGTATCTCTCCGATATCTTTTCTAAACTGCATGCCGTCAAAATGAATTTTTTCAATTTCGGCGTAAGCTTTGCGCCGCGCCGCGCGCAGGTTTGCGCCGACGGCAGTCACGCCCAAAACGCGGCCGCCTTTGGTTAAAACCTTTCCGTCTTTAACCTCTGTTCCAGCGTGAAAAACAGCGGTGTCAACTTTTTCAAGGCCGGTAATTTCGCGGCCGGTTAACGGTTTTTCGGGATAACCTTCGCTCGCCAAAACAACGCAGACGCAGGCGCCGTCTTCAACTTCAAGTTTTTTGTCCGCAAGCTTTTTTTGCTCGCACGCAATTAACAATTCCAATAAATCAGTTTTGACAAGCGGCAGCACCGCCTGCGCCTCCGGGTCGCCGAAGCGGCAGTTAAACTCCAGCACTTTCGGGCCGTTTTTTGTCAGCATCAGACCGGCGTCAATTAT
>JAIRUU010000104.1 GCA_031254225.1 Candidatus Elusimicrobium euhamitermitis | reverse complement strand
GTGTCGGAAAATTTATTTTAAATTTCACTTTCCCCCCGCGCGTTGAGCAAAAAAAGCGGGATTTATATCTGACAGCAGTCAAAGCGTGTCCCGTGCACAACAGCCTGAGCAAGGATATTGAAATTGTAATAAACGCATAATAAAAATTGACAAAAAAATTTTGCCGTGCTATACTTAACGCCGGAGAGGCCGTCATAGTTCTCAAAAGAGCATTATGACAGAAATAAAAGTTTACGATAAACACGCGGCAAAAAAATTAAAGACGTCTTTTTTAAAACATCTGCAAAATTCCCCCTCCATTGACAACGCGCTTGAAGCCGCCGGCCTGGAGCCCATTAAATTCTTTTCTTATCTTGACAACGATAAAGATTTTGAATTTAGATTCCACAAAATAGTAAACCAGAAACTTGAAATAGCTTTTCTGGACGCCGCTTTAAAAACCAAATCCCCGACGATACTTTCCTTTGCGCTCACAAACCGCCTGGCGGAAAAATATAATAAGGCCAAAGCGCCTTTTTCCCCGCCGGAAACCGCGCAGATTATTTTTACGGACGCGTCTGATGAAGGAAATAATTAAAGCCGCCGTCGCGCGCGTTTTTAAGGAAAACTACAAATCAACGGCGCGCGCAGTTCTAAACGCCGGCGGCGCGAGAAGCGGCAAAAGTTACGCGCTTGCCCAGCTGCTGCTCATGCGCGCGCGCAACAACGCGGGCCTTAACGTCGGCGTCACGCGCAAGACCATGCCCGCTTTAAAAATGACGGCCATGCGCCTTTTTATTGACCTGCTCAAAAAATATAAATTATACAGCGCAAAAAACCATAATAAAATGGAGCATTATTATAATCTGGGCTCAAGCCGCGTGCAGTTTTTTTCTCTGGACGACCCTGAAAAAATAAAATCCTCCGAGTTTAATTATATATGGATGGAAGAGGCCACGGAGTTTTCTTACGCCGATTATATTACGCTTCTGACGCGCCTTTCCGCGCCGCCCGCGCCAAACCTTAAAAACCAGATTTTCCTGACTTTTAACCCGTCGGACGCCAACGGCTGGATAGCAAAAAACCTGCTTCCCTCGCCGGACGCGCAGGCAATTTACAGTTGTTATAAAGATAACCCTTTTTTGACAAAAGATTATATAGAAACGCTTGAAAGCCTGAAGAACGTGGATGAAAATTATTACCGCGTTTTCACGCTCGGCCAGTGGGGCGGGAACAAAAATATTATTTACGATAATTACGGTTTTGCGGACGCGCCGCCGCCCGGGGCGCGGGAAATTATCTGGGGCCTTGATTTCGGTTTTAATAATCCGACCGCGCTTGTCAAAATTTATCTGACCGACAACGGAGTGAGCGCGGAAGAAAAATTATATAAAACAAATCTTACGAACAGAAATATTATAGAGCGTCTGTCGTCGTTAATTCCGCCCGCGGAGCGCGGCCAGGCAATTTACGCGGACGCGGCCGAGCCCGACAGGATTAAAGAAATTTACGACGCGGGTTTTAATATTCTGCCCGCCAACAAAGCCGTAAACCTTGGGATAATGAGCGTTAAAAGCAGAAATTTAATTATTTTAAAATCTTCGGCAAATCTGATAAAAGAAATACAAAGTTACGTCTGGAAAACGGATTTAAGCGGCGGCGCGCTGGACGAGCCCGTTAAATTTAACGACCACGCGCTTGACGCGCTGCGCTACGCCGTGCACACTCATTTCAACGCCGCCGCGCCCGAACCGCGCATAACGTTTTTTTAAAAAATCAGGCAAGCCGTTTTGCGCGTTAAAAAGTATAATATAATTATGCGGGAAATGAGCGACTTTAAGGCTTTTTTTGCCATGCTGCGCGACGTCAGAAAAAAGAAATATCCCGCGCCGTGGGGCATGTTTGCGCTGATATTTCTGTTTGTTTTTTATTTCCTCTCGCCCATAGATTTGATACCGGATTATATTTTTCCCGTTTTGGGTTTTGCGGACGACGCAGCTTTTGCTCTTTTTACTTTTGCCGTCATACGCAAAGAAGTGAAAAAATATAAACTGTCTTTGGAAAACGGCGGGACACTGAAATAATATTGTTTTCCCCTCGCCCCTTGCGGGAGAGGAAAGTCATTCGGAGGACGGAGTCTTGTTTATGAAAAAATTAATTAAAATAGCTGCAGTTCTGGGGATTATCTTTGTAATACTTGTGGTGGCCGCGGCCGTCGCGGTCAGGCGCATGTTCCCGCCGGAGAAAATATACGCCATGGTGCATGATTACGTTAAAACAAATTATAACCGCGAGATTAAATTTGACGACGTGTCTTTCCGCATTATCGGCGTGGATTTGTCCAATTTCGCCATTTCCGAAAAGGGCACTTTTGAAAACGGCACTTTTGCGAAGGCGGATAATATCGTCGTAAAAATAGCGCTCGCTCCGCTGCTTAGAAAGAATATTAAAGTAAGCACAATAGGCTTAGAAGGTTTTGCGGCCGCCGTTACCAGGGATGAAAAAGGACAGTTTAATTTTGCCGACCTTATCCCCGCGGAGGACAAAACGCCGCCCGCGCCCGCCGCGCCCAAAGACGTGTCCGCGCAGGGCATGCAGTTTAACGTAAACGTTGACAAATTTTATGTTACAAACGCTTCCCTGGATTATAAAGACAAACAGTCCGACATGACCGCCTCCGTCAAGGATTTTAACCTTAACGTAAATAAATTCGCGCTGGACGGAGATTTTGACGCGGACGCTTCTCTTACCGCCAATTACGCGGACAAAGACAGACGGCTAAGCGTCCCGCTGAGCGCAAAAATAACCGCGAATTTAAAAAATAATGATTTTAAAACCGCTTATATAAATATCAGAAGTTTAAGCGGAACGCTTAACGGCGCGTCTTTTCAGGCGAGCGCCGGCATAACAAATTTTGACAATCCGCTGATTGACTTAAACGGCAGCTTCTCCGGCGTGTCGGACAAAACGCTGGCCGGCCTTGCAAGCGGCATGCCGGCGTTCACTTTGCCGGCAACAAAATTCGCGGCTAAGGTCCAGACTAATTTACAGGCCTCTTCCGCCGACGTGCAGAGCTTCAGCCTTAACCTGCCAAAATCTAACGCGGGCGGCAGCGCAAAAATTAACTGGGGCGGCAAGGACTTGGTTTATTCCGCCAACACCAACTTCAATTTATTTATTGACGAGCTGGCGGCCATAGTCCCGCAAATGACGGCGCAGTACAAAGCCACTGGCACGGCAAGCGGCGCTATTGCCACGACTAACGCCAACCTTGCAAAAGGCAGCGTAAAGCTAGCGCAGGTCGGCGCGGATTATAACAAAATGGCCACGCTTAAAGATTTTGCGGGCACGCTGACCGTAAATTCCGTGGATAATATTAAGACGGATACTTTTAAAGGCAGCCTGAACGACGCGCCTTTTACAGGCAATCTGGCTTATGCCAAAACCGCGAACAACAGGTATAAGGTTGACTTAAATTTCAACCTTGACAGTTTTACCATGAAGGAATTGCCGGCCGCGGCGCAGTCTTCCGCGTCTTCTTCCGGCGCGGCTTCAACGCCGGCCAAGTATGACCCGAAAGCGCCAGTGTTTGACGTAAAAAGCAATATTACCGTAGGCAAAATAAGCGCGCCGAATTTTACGAGCGCGGGCTCGGCGCTGACCGCGGATATCAGCGGCGCGGAACCAAGCATGACGCAGCTTAACGGCCTCGTGAATTTTGACGTTAAAGCGGGACAGATTAACGGCCTCAACGACTTTTTGAACTCCAGCAAAATAGTGCGCGTGCTGTTCGGCGCGGTGGCAATAGCGGAGAAAGCGTTTGCGTTTTTAAATCTTAACATTCTGGCCCCGGGTTCCGCCAAGGCGGCGACGGACAGCGTGCCTTTTGACTCAATAACCGGCGTTTATAATTTTAAAAACGGGGTTATGAGCGTTGATAAAACCAGTTTCGTTTCCAATCTTACGACAATACAGGCAGGCGGCACCGTTGATTTGACGACGAATAAACTTAACATGACTATCAACACGTTCCCCGGCAAACAGAGCGCGAACACTACGCCGCTTGTTATGAAAGTCGGCGGCACGATTGACAACCCTAAACCGTCGCTTAACGCGCTTGCCACGGCTTCGTCTCTGCTCTCGGGCGGGAACGCGGGCGCGGTTAAAGATACGGCGACAAGCGCTGTTAACTCGGCAAAAAGCGCGCTGCAGAGCATAGGCGGCCTGTTTAAAAAATAAACACTTGATTTTATCGTGAATAAGCGTTACACTATAAATGTATATATATAAAGCAATATAGAGGGTGGGCTTATGACAGAAAGCAGCTTCATGATCCTCCACAATATAGGGTCAATAGTCTCAGACGATAAAATGGAAGAGGTTAAATTTTCCATAGACGCTTACCGGGGCTACCGTTACGCCTCCATAAGAAAGTATTTAAAGTCGGACTCTTACAGCGGCGCCACGCGGGCGGGAATTACCATGACGCCGGAAATTGTCAAAGGCGTCGCCGCAGTGCTTGAGAAACTGCCTGACGACGCGAGCAAGATTGAGGACGTGGAACTTGGCAAGTTTGCCAAACGCCCGGGAATGAGCGTGGTTGCGAGGATAAGCTCCTTTAAAGGCGCCCGCGGCCTTGACCTGCGCCAGTGGCAGGAAGACGATATTTACACGGGCTGGACCAAAAAAGGCATACGCCTGCCGCTTAATAAAATGGGCGAAATAAAACGTCTGTTTAAAGAAATGAACGAGTATTTCGGAAGCAAGCCGGAAGAAAAATAAAATTATTATTCTGTTATATTAAGACTCCCGCGCGGCTTGACGCGCGGGGGTTTTGTTTTTTACAGAAAAAATATGATTAATTTATATAATAGTAGTGTAAGCAGGCTAGTAATATTTGTCTGCTTACATGGTGGTAGTATATGAGAAAAGCGGCATTTTTGTTTGCTGCCGTCTGGCTTTTGGTCGCAGCCAAAGCGCAGACGCAGGAACTGGGGGTTATGTTAGGCGCGCTCAATAAGCCTGATTACGCGCGCGCTTACGCCTGGAATATTAATTATTTTGATACGATTTCAGGCAATTATCTGTGGAGTTTTTCCTGGTATAACGAAGGCCATATCACGGACCATCACCGCGACGGCGTGCTTTTGCAGGCCTGGTACCGCATTCCGGTTGTGTCGGATAAATTTTACGCGGGTTTAGGCGCCGGACCTTTTTATTTTTTTGACACTACCGGTCTCGGCGTTAATTATCAGGACAGGCACGGTTTTGCGCTGGGCCTCGGGCTGGATTTATGGTATTATCTTACGCCGCGCTGGGCGCTTAAAGGTAATTTTACGTATATTATCGCGGATAACGCCAATATTAACACGCAGTCCGCGCTGGCGGGCGTTTCTTATAAATTTAAAGATTTGCATGAGCAGAGCGCGCCGTATATAAATTACGCAAACGTCAACGAGATTAATTTTTATCTCGGAAAAACTATACTGAACAGCTTTCACAGGAAGACAAACACGGCGGCCATGGCGGAGTACCGCCGCAATGTTTGGAAATATCTGGACCTGTCCGCCGCGTTTCTTTATGAAGGCGACAGCGCGCGGCTGGGCCGCAACGGGCTTATAATCCAGGCGTGGCCCGTAAAGAGATTTGACGGCGGCCGTCTGTCGCTGGGCGCGGGTTTGGGCGCTTATATTACGCTCAGCGCGCATGACACGGATGATTCCGCCGGCGCGTCGGACTTAGCGGCGGTAATCACAATGTCCGGCGCGTACAGATTAAGCGCGGTTCCGCTCTCGTTGCGGTTTTCATGGAACAGGGTTATTACGTCTTATAATAAAGATACTGACGTTATTATGGGCGGTATAGGTTATTATTTTTAGGAGAAATATCATGGATAAAATAGGCATAGTTCTTTTACTTTCTTCAGCCGTCTCAAACGCGCTGGCAAACAGTTTTCTCAAGACCGCGTTTGCGGGCAATTTGAATATTTTTTCAAACGGGCTTGTAAACGGGCTGATAAAAGTGGCGTTAAACCCTTTTGCGGTCGCGGGCGCGGCGCTGTTCGGCATTTCGTTTTTATTTTTCGGCAGCGCGCTGGCAAGGGTCAACCTGTCGCTGGCTTATCCTTTTATGTCCGGCACGGCGTTTCTGTTAATCTTTTTCACGTCAATACTGTTCTTCAAAGAAAGTATAAATATGTGGAGCGTGATAGGCGTTTTCGCCATACTCTCAGGCATAATTATAATCAGCGTGAAAGGATAGAGCGCGCTAATTATTTGGGGTAAGAAAAAAGTATTAAGGCTATGTACTTTCAGACGTAAGCGGAATTTTATATATTTACTTCATGACAGAGAAAATATATACGGGTTTTACGCTTATTGAGCTTTTGACAGCAGTGCTCATCATAGGAATTCTTGCCGCTGTTGCCCTGCCGCAATATCAGTTAGCCGTTGAAAAATCCCGCGCGACGCAGGCGCTTATCGCAGTAAAAGCCGCCGCGACTGCCCAGAGAATATACTTTTTGGAAACGGGCGCCTACGCCGTAAAATGGGAAGATCTTGATATAGACATGCCCGCGTATAAAATAGTTAACAACGGCGGGGATTACGCTTATTTGGACAACGGCTGGGAAATATCGCTGAAAACGGCAAACCTCATTTTGGGCATCAGAAGCGTTACGGGGCGGCCTATGATAGCTTTTGACCTTACGACGGGCTTAATGTCCTGCTGTACTAACATCGGCACACCCGAAATACAAAAATGGAAATCAGTCTGCATATCTTTAGGCGCAAAGGACGACGCGCCGGCGTTATACGAAAGAAAATGCTATAAAATGTGAGTATTATTTTTGCAGGGAAAGAGTTCCGGCGCGGCCCGGCAGGAAACCTTGTATAATTTCCCCCTCCGGCGCGGTTTTGATGTTTTGGGCGACTTCACGCAATGGCAGTATTTTGTAACCTTTATCAAGAGCTTGTACTATTAAATCTTCAAATAATTTTATTTTGCTCCCCCCTTCCATTTCGGCGTGCACCGTATGCACGTTCAGGCCTGGTTTAAGAAGAGAAATATAATGTGCCGTGATATTGGCGTCGTCAATGCCGTCCGCGCCGAAAATTTCGTCCATCGTCGGCAGCGTTGACGGTATTTCCAGTGTCTTAAAACCTTGCGGGACAAAAGGCGCGCGGCCGCGGACGTTGCTCACATAATCAAAATTAAAACTGTCCAGCGCGGCAAGCGCGGCCGGCGTTAACTGCCAGCCCGGCGCGGCGAACGCGCGCGGTTTTACGCCGAGAGCGGATTCAAATGCATCGTAAGCTTTTTGCAAATCCGCCTTAATTTCCGTCTCAGTCAGCCGCGAAAGTTTGTCCTGCCAGCGCACGTGGTCCCAGGCGTGCAGGCCGCATTCGTGGCCGGCTTTAAAAATATTTTGTATGACGGAAACGTTCGGCGGCACTATGAGCGGCGCGGGCAGCAGCGTGCCGTACATCATGGTTTTCAGGCCGTAGGTTGACGGCGCTTTTGTGCGCAGCATTTTTGTAATAAAACCTTTGCGGAAAATACGGAAAATAGCTTTGCCGGAATTATCCGGCCCGAAGGAAAAATAAAAACTTGATTTCACCCCGTACTTTTGCAAAACGTCCGCCATACGCGGCGCGCCTTCCAGGTAACCTTTGAGGGTGTCAATGTCAACCTTCAAAACTAAAATATTATTCTCTGACATAAATATTGTAGGTGCCGGCCTTCTCCACAAATTTTGTGGTGTTTTTAAAAGAATAATCTCTCATTTTATCGTCTTCCACGACGATATACATTTTCTGCCCGGCCTCAAGCGGCATGCTCAGCAGTTTTTGTTCGGAGCCGCGCGGGATATACCAGTCGTCCAAATCTTTCGCGTTTGAGTATCCGTATTCCAGTTCCCCGCGCCAGCCGGTTATGATTACGCGGCGTTTTAAATAAAAAGGCATGTCCTGAAAATAGTAATTAAATATAACGACTTTATCCTGCGGTTTGAGATATTTGAGCATGGCAGCCGCGGCTATTTTGGACGAACGTTCTTTGGCTATAGTCACAAACCCTGGCTTTGCAAAAAATAAAAACAGCACGGCAAAAACGCACATCGCCGCAGTAAACGCCGCGGGTTTTTTATGCAGATAAAAACCTGAGGCCGTAAAAACGCAGCACAAAACGGTCAGCGTAATAATAGTATTTTTATAAAGCAGCACGTCGTCAATTTTATTGATTTTTATAAACCGCCCGAGTATGAGTATCGCTGCAACGGCCAGCGCAAGCGTTATAACCGTCTGAAAAATCAACAGGGCGGCAATTTTTGCCTTTGAGTTTGCGCGCAGCGCGTCCATGATATTTTTTGCGGTTATCACGGCGAGCGGCGGCAGCGCGGGCACAATGTATGGTATAAGTTTGGAATCTGAAATTGAAAAAAATAACATCATTACAAAAAACCAGCATGAAAGAAAAATAACGTCTTCCCTTTTGACAAACATATTTTTAAAAGAGAGAAACATGCCCGCGGTCCACGGAAACACGCCGCCTATAACGACGGGGATAAAAAACCAAAACGGTTCATAACGCCCGTGCATTTTGGTGGTGTAGCGCAAAAAATGTTCCTGTATAAAAAAGAAGCGGAAAAAATCCGGATTGGCTTTGCACACAAAATAAAACCACGGCGTAACAATGGCTAAGAAAAATAAAATCCCCGCCGGCCAGAAAGATTTTTTGAAAATATCCCATCTGCGCGTAAATACCATAAACCAAAATATTACGCCCGCCGGCAGCACCACGCCTATAAGCCCCTTTGCCAGCACCGCCAAAGCCATGGCGCCGAAAAACACAAGGCCCCATATTTTATTATTTTCTTTGAAATAGAAATAAAACGCGAACAAAGACAGCGCGAGGTAAAACGACACCGTCATATCCGTCACGTTTATATGAGAGACGGCGTAATAAAGCACGCCGGTGCCGAGAACGACGGCGGACATATTAGCCGTTGCCTCGTCATAAGTTTTTTTAGCAAAAAGCCAGGTAAAAAAAACGCCCAGCAGCCCCAGCAGACACGGGAAAAACCGCGCGGCAAATTCATTCTGCCCGAAAACCATAAACGCGGCGGCCGTCTGCCAGTAATGCAGCGCGGGCTTTTCAAAATACAAAAAATAATTGAGCGTGGGCGTCACAAAATCCGCGCGCGCAATCATTTCGCGCGGGATTTCGGCGTAACGCCCCTCGTCGTGGTTTATCAGATTATAGGAGCCAAGGCCCCAGAAATACAAAACAAAAAGCGCGGCAAAAATAAAATATTTTGTGTTTTTTTTATCCGCAATAAAAGCCTTAATTTTTTGCATTACTTTAATTTTCCTTTCTTAAAATCCGGCAGATACGCGGCAAAAGTTTTTCTTACCATATCCTTTAAATTTGTCTCCGGCTTCCAGCCCAGGCGGCTAAAAATATTTTCAACGCTCGGCCGTCTGTCGGCCGCGTCTTCATACGTTGAGCCGTAATACTGCGCGGCGGTCTGCGCGGTTATACTGGCTTTGTCGGCAAACGGTTTATATTCTTTAAATTCTTTCATTACTTCAACAATAGTGTTTGCCAGTTCTTTTATTGAATGGTTATTGTCCGGATTGCCGATATTGAAAATCTGTCCGTTGGTTTTTTCGTTATCGTTGCCGATAATCAGCAGCAGCGCTTTAAGCGCGTCGTCAATATAAGTAAAGCTGCGGCGCTGGTCCCCGCCGTTGACAAGGACAATGGGCTGCTCTTTTACCACGTCGTAAAACATCTGCGTAATGCTGCGGGCGGAACGGGTTCTTGCGTCCTCAAAAGTGTCCAGCCGCGTGCCCACCCAGTTGAACGGGCGGAACAGCGTGTAGCGCAGGCCGTATTCCTGCGCGTAGGCGGTAATCACGCGGTCCATCATCTGTTTGCCGCAGGAATAAATCCAGCGCATTTTGTTGATGGGGCCGAGCATTAACGGCGAAGAATCTTCTTTCAAAATTTTGTCCGGGCTCATGCCGTAAACTTCGGACGTGGACGGGAAAATAACGCGCTTTTTGTGTTTAACGCACATTTTTACCACTTTTAAATTCTGTTCAAAATCAAGTTCAAAAGTCCACACGGGCTTTTTGATGTAATACATCGGTTTCGCCACGCCGACGAGCGGCAGAACCGCGTCGCACCACTGGACTTGTTTGTCAAGCCAGCGGTCCGCTTTAAAAATATCGCCTTTTTTAAAAGTGAAATTCGGGTGTTTGACTTTTTTTAAATTTACTTTGTTAAGGTCAAACCCGACGACTTTCCAGTCGGTCTCTTTCAAAATTCTTTCAACCAGATGCGAACCTATAAATCCGTCCGCCCCTAAAATTAATACGTTCATATTCTTTCTCCTTGTAAAATTACATCTTCCCCTTTTAGGGGAAGTACCCGAAGGGGGTAGGGGTAAATGTACGCAAATATGCGTCTGTAAGACTTCTGTTTGTAATGCAACTGCGTTTTATAACATCCATTTACCCCTTTCCCCTGCGGGGCTTTCCCCCTAAAAGGGGGAAATTTACGACTACTCAAATTCCAGAATTTCCAAATCTTTCCCGCCGGTGGCGACGATAAAAGGCTTGCGCGATATTATTGTCCCCGCCGGTGCGCCGCTTTTTTTGTCAAGCGGTTTTGCTTTCCAGATTAAAATTTTTTTCCCTTCCGCTTCGGCAAACGCGCCCGGGAACGGCTTTGTTACCGCGCGGATGAGATTGTAAATTTTTATCTCGTCCCAGCTCCAGTCTATGCGCCCGTCCTCCGGCGTGCGGCGGCCGAAATAAGTGCTTTGCGCCATGGTTTGCGGAGCGCCCTCTGCCGGCCAGTTTTCAAGTTTTTTAAGACTGCGCTTTATTACGGCGCGCGCGGCGGCGGAAACTTTTTTTGTCAGCGTAAAAGCGTCATCCTCAAATTTAATTTCAACTTTTTCTTGGTCAACAATATCGCCGGCGTCCGCCTTGGCGACCATATAGTGCAGCGTCGCGCCAGTGTATTTTTCCCCGTTGACCAAAACCCAGGTTACGGGGGCGCGGCCGCTGTATTTCGGCAGATATGAGCCGTGAATATTATATGCCCCGCGCGGCGCGAGTTTTAAAATTTCGTCCGGCAGCAGCGAGCGGTAATAGACCGACAAAATTATTTCCGGCCCTATGCGCCCGATATTTTCAATATCCGCGCGTTCAATTTTTTCGGGCGTAAAAACGGGTATTTTATTTTCAACCGCTATTTTTTTAACTGACTCAAACCAGTTTTCCGCCGGATTATCCTCATAAGTATAAACCGCCGCGACGTTTGCGCCGCCGGAAATCAGTTCACGCAAAACTTCCGCGCCGGCCATGCTGAAACCGAAAAAAATTATTTTACTTCTTGCCATCGGAAATTCCGTATTCTTTTTTTATGACGTATTTGGGCCGCTTTCTGACTTCTTTAAAAATGCGCCCTATGTATTCGCCCACTATGCCGACCGCGCTTATCAAAACGCCCATGAGGAAAAACATTATAGCAAAAAGCGTAAACACACCCTCAACTTCCGGCCCGACGATAAAGCGGCGTATTATAAGAAAAGCGGCAAACATAAAACTTAAGGCCGAAATTATCAGGCCAGACACCGTGATAAACTGCAGCGGCACCATTGAAAAACTCGTCATCAAATCAAAATTAAGGGAAATGAGACGGAAAAAACTGTATTTTGACTCCCCCTTTTCCCGCCTGCTGTGCGCTATATTAATCTCCGTCGGGTTTGACGCATATTTTTGGGCAAAAGCGGGGATAAAAGTCGTCCCCTCGTCGCTCTCCGCAATGACGTCTGCGATATTGCGCGAATATAGGCGCAGCATACAGCCGTAATCATGTATTTTGAGACCCGTAATTTTATTGGTGACAATATTTACTATTTTGGAAAAAAATTTGCGGTAAAAAGGGTCGTCTCGGTTTTCGCGTATCGTGCCCACAACGTCGTAGCCTTCTTCAAATTTTTCAACCATGCAGCCGATTTCTTCCGGCGGATTTTGAAGGTCCGCGTCCATGGTAACCACCATGTCGCCGCTGACTTTCGCAAAACCGGCCACAATAGCCATATGCTGCCCGAAGTTGCCGTTGAAATCTATAATTTTAACCTGCTGGGGTCTTTTTTTATGCTCGCTCTTAAGCATATCAATGCTTTTGTCTTTGCTGCCGTCGTTGATAAAGATAACTTCATAAGGCCGGTTTAATTTGTCCATCGCCGTAAAAGTGCGTTCAAAAAGCGCGGGCAGAGACGCCTCTTCATTATAAACCGGTATGACCAAAGAAAGTTTTTTCATGATTATTCCTTTGTAAAACGTTTTTACCCTGCAAAGATAACCTAAAAACTGATAGGGCAGAATTACTGCCGCAGCAGCTTATCAATCTCTTCATCGGACAGGCTTCTCCCTTCGCCTTTCTTACTTAGAGCGCATTTGCCTTCTAGACAAGCAAAAACAGGCTCAGAAATACAGATTCCAGGAAGAAAGGGCGGATCAATATGCCAACCACCGTTCATTTCATAAAGTTTCATTGATGCGTAATCTAAAAGCGCATTATATTTATCAATATCTTTTTTACTTACGGGCAGGTTGCTCATGCAGTAGCCTATTCCTCTTGCGCTGGTGCAATCACTTGCTTTGGCGCAACTGTCAAAACCTGCGGCGGTTTCGTATATGGCAATTTTCTCCAACATCGTATAAAACCTGTTATTTTCATTCCAGGCCCCTTTCAAAAAGCCAGACTCTCGTACTGCCCATTTACCTTTATTATCAAGATAAAGCGCCTGTTTTAAAACATCTATTAAATCATTTACCGGTAAAGATTCTTCTTCAAATGCATAGGCCTCTTCATAGCCCTCTGGAAGTATAGGGCGGTGGATGTTTTGCTCCACACCTCCCGAATATTCTGGCCTAGGCGGTATAATGGATTCTGTAGCCGCAGGAAAACGAAACTGATAAATCATAGCAGCCGCTAAAACTATACAAATAAAAAGCACTATAATTATCCATATTTTCTTTTTGTTCATAAAAAATTCTGCCTTCTGGCATCGCAATGACAGTAGAGAATTATTTTTTGTTTTCTTTTAAGATTTCTGTAACCGCCTCAACGCTGTCATTAAAATCCTGCTCCGTCATGGCCGGGAACAGCGGCAGCGAAACTATGCGCTTTGCGACGTACTCCGCCTGCGGATAATCCCCCTCTTTCCACCCGTAAGTTTTCTGGTAATAAGAGAACATGTGGACGGCCTGATAGTGCAGCGCGGTGCCGATATTGCGCTCGCCCATCAGTTTCATAAATTCGTCGCGCGTGATTTTGAGGTTGTCAATATCCAAAAGCGGGCAGAAAAGGTGCCATGAATGAACATCCCCTTTGCGCGTAGGCGGCGGCAGAATGACGCCGTCTAAATTTTTGAACGCGGCAAGATATTTATTGACAAGCTCCGTCCGCCGCGCGTTAAAACTTTCCAGCTGCTTCATCTGGGAAATTCCTATGACGGCCTGTATGTCAAGCATATTATATTTGAGGCCGGGCATAAGAATATCATAATGCGCTTTGCCTTTTGCCGCATAGCGGTTCCATGCTCCCTTGCTCATGCCGTGGAGGCGGAAGACGGCGGCGGTTTCCGCCATGTCTTCGTCGTCGGTGCAGAGTATGCCGCCCTCGCCGGTCGTAATATTTTTCGTAGGGTGGAAGCTGAAAATGATAGTTTTTTTGTCGCCGGGCAAGCCTATTTTTTTGCCTTGGTACTCCGCGCCCAAAGCGTGCGCCGCGTCCTCTATAATATAAAGATTATGCTTTTTGGCGATAGCCTCAATTTCAGCCATGTCGCAGGGCCGGCCCGCAAAGTGCACGGGGCATATGGCTTTGGTTTTAGACGTAATTTTCTTCTCAATATTGGCGGGCGTGATGTTTAAGGTATGCGGGTCAATATCCGAAAGAACGGGTTTGCCGCCCGCGAAAATAATTGTGTTTACCGTGGCCGCAAAAGTCATGGGCGTGGTAATAACTTCGTCCCCTGGTTTAAGGTTAAGCGCGGTAAAAGCCGCGTGCAGGCCGGCTGTGGCGGAATTGACGGCCAGCGCGTGCGCAGCGCCGGTATAATTTTTAAAAACTTCCTCAAATTCAATAGTGCGCGGGCCGGTGGTAAGCCAGCCGCTTCTCAGGCATTGCGATACCGCCGCCACGGCGTCTTCCGCCACGGCGGGCTTTGCAAAAGGCAGGAACTCCTTCCTCATATTCATCTCCTAATTTGATAACATATATATTATATAAAAATAAGGGATTGCCTATGAAAAAAGTGTGTATGGTCGGGACGGGTTATGTAGGTCTTGTGAGCGGCGCGTGTTTTGCCCATTTGGGGCATACGGTAATATGCGTTGACAACAATGCGGAGCGCATTGAAAATTTGAAAAAAGGCATAATGCCTATTTATGAAAAAGACTTAAAGGAAATTGTGGAAAGTTCGGCCAAAAAAGGCCGCATAAGTTTTACAACGGACCTTTGCGACGCGGTGGCAAAATCTGAAATCATTTTTATTACTGTCGGCACGCCGTCGGATAAAAAGACGGGCGATGCGGATTTATCTTTTGTCTTTGCCGTTGCCGCGGATATCGCAAAGCACATGAAAGAGGAGTATAAAGTGATTGTGCTGAAATCCACGGTGCCCGTCGGCACGGCGGAAGCGGTGGAAAATATTATAAAGACGGCCAAGCCGCACGCAAAGTTTTCCGTCGTCTCAAATCCTGAGTTTTTGCGCGAAGGTTTTGCGGTCAGCGATTTTTTGAATCCGGACCGCGTTGTGGTGGGCGCCAACGACGCTAAATCGCTTGCCATAATGGAAGAACTTTATAAACCGCTGACGGAAAAAGGTTTTTCTTTCATGCATACGAATACGACGACGGCCAACATGATTAAATACGCCTCCAACTCTTTTCTCGCCATGAAAATTATGTTTATCAACGAACTTTCCGACATGTGCGAAAAGGCCGGCGCGGACGTTACGGACGTTGCCAAAGGCGTGGGGCTGGACAGCAGAATAGGCCACAAATTTTTAAACCCGGGGCCCGGTTACGGCGGCTCGTGTTTCCCTAAAGATACTCTGGCGCTTGAACGCATGGCCAAAAAATTTGATTCCCCTCTTAAACTTGTAGAAACCACAATTGCCGAAAACAATGCCCGCCGTTTTAAAATGCTGTCCAAAATTTCCGGCGCGCTGGGCGGCAATTTGCGCGGCAAACGCCTTGCCGTGCTGGGCGTGACTTTTAAGGCGGAGACCGACGATATGCGCGATTCCCCGAGCATAGGCATTTTATCCGAACTTCATTTGAACGGCGTGAGCATGGACATTTATGACCCGCAGGGTAAAAAACACGGGCCGGAATTTTTCCCCTACGCCAAATTCCACGGGGACGCGTCCTCCGCGCTTTCCGGCGCGGACGCCGCGTTAATTTTAACAGAGTGGCCGGAGTTCAAAAAAATCACCGCGTCGGAATATAAAAAACTGCTTAAAACCCCGCTTGTGATAGACCTTCGCAACATGTATAAATTAGAAGAAATGAAAGGCGTAACCTACCACAGCCTCGGCCGTAAAACGGTTAAATGAATTTTAAATAAGACAAAAAAGGCTTCTCTGGAAAGAGAAGCCTTTTTCTATTTTAATTGATAATTTAATAATGTTCTAAATGTGAAAATACAAAAATGTTCCATCGTCATATATAGAGGCTGCCTGATTCGGATTACATATGCTTGCGTATGAGGTGCGCGCAGAAACTTTTCTGTAAGTACATGTGAATGACCCAGCCGGAATTGTAGCTCTTTGTTTCATCCAGTAGTTGATGCAAATGTCCGAGGTGTTCCACGGCGTAGTATTTATGTTTGTTTTATCCGGATTTATCATACAAGCCGTAATGTCCTGTAAATTAGGATTAATGTAATATACAAATTTTCCGTTTGTAAGAAAAGATGGGTTTATTAAAGAACCGTTGATTTCAATATCCAAATCCGCAAGGGCTGTCGGTTCCGTACCGGTTGCCAGGCGGTATCTTTCCGTTGCATAGCCAAGACTTTTTATATTCATTATTGCTTCCGCTACGCGGGACTTTTCAACAGCTTTTCTGTACTGCGGCAGCGCAATGGCGGCGAGAATGCCTATAATCAGAACGACAACTAAAAGCTCAATCATAGTAAAACCCCGCCTCCGCTGCGCTTCGGCGCGGCAAACGTTATATATTTTCTTTGTCATGTAGAAAATATATAAAATTCAGGTTACGTCTGAAAGTATATAGCCTGAATACTTTCTTATTACCTAGAATAATTAGATGATAAATTTAGCGGCCGCGGCGTTATCTTTTTACTACGAAAAAACTTGTGTAATTTTTATCGTCGTCCTGCAAATCGCCGTCAACGGTTTCCAGTTTATACATCTGCGCCAGCGCTGCGGGGCCGAGTATGGCGGTGTTTTTGTCCAGCTTTCCGGCCGCCAGCGCTGCGGCCGCCTGCGCGGTGTCAATCAAATCCCCTTTGCCGCTCTCAAGTTTTAAGTGAAAATATTTCCTCAGCAAATTGCCGCGGCACTGCAAAAACACCTGCGGGTGCGCGGTTATTTTGGTTATTTTTTCCATGGGAACGCCGGGCAGCTTCATCAAAAAGTGGCGTATGCGTATGGCAAACTCGTCGGCTATTCTGACTTTGTGCCTGGCCAGCGCGTGAGTTGATTCATGCACTATGCCGCCTATTGCGTTATGCATGGCAAAAATCCCTAAGTCAATGTCTCCGTTATGCAGCCGCTTGAGCACGCGCTCCGTCGTATATAAATATTTTATTTCAAAATTTTTGATATTTTTTTCTTTAATATAATGCCACGCGGCCTCTTCGCAAAAACTGCCTTTGCCGCCCTGTATGCCTATGATTACGTAATCTTTATGTTTCTGCTCCGGCAGCAGTTTATTGTAAAGACTGTCATAAACGCGGCCCAGCGAGAGACGCATTTTTTTTGTGTAAGGATTAAAATTCTGCAGGTCGCGGAAAAGTTCCCACGTGTCGTTGCAGGTAAACTCTTTTATCTGCTGCATCTGCTTGGCCCCGACGGTGTCTATCGGCGCCGGTTTGATTCTTAAACCCTGCAAAAGCCTGCCCATAAAGTGCGCCAGCCCCTGGGACATCGCGGCCTGCTTGTCATGCTGCGCGGCGCTCATTTCAATAACTTTAAGGCCCTGCTTCGTAAAAAAATCTTTCCAAAATTTATACTCCGCGGGTTTCGCGCTCATATTTTCTATGACGACAGGCAGGTTTTTATGGGCGTAGCGCAGGCTGTCCGGCCCGAACATGGGGTGCGTCAGAATAACGCGCGCGCCGGTGTTTTCCGTATATTTTTTCAGCGTTTTTTTAGGCAGCGTTTTTACGGACAACACGTCTATGAGCAGCTGGTCTTTAAAATAATTTTTGTGTTCTTTTATGGTTTTTTCAAATTTATTTATCGGCACCGCGTAAAAAATTACGTCGGACTCAAACACTTCCGCAATATTTTTAGCGGGTTTTATTTTATAATCTTTAAAAGCGTTTTTATCTTTATCATAGACGGTAACGTCAAAATATTTTTCCAGCATTTTGTACAACACTTTGCCAAAGCGGCCAAAACCTATTATTGAAACTTTTTTCATAAATACTCCTTAATTTTAGTAATGTCCGAGCAGAAACTTATCCTTATATATTTTTCCCCCGCCGGCCCGAAAGCCGCGCCTGGCGTAACCAAAACCTGTTTTTCTTTGAGCAAAAATTCCGCGTACTCCGCGCCGTTTTTAAATTTTTCCGGCACGCGCGCCCACAGATAAAGCGCGGCGGAAGGCGTTTTAAATTTAAGGCCCTGTTTTGCAAAAACTTTTGCCAGCTTGTCCCGTCTGCCGGCGTAACTTGCAAGCATTTTTTTACGCCATATAACGTCGGGCTTTGAGAGCGCGGTCTCCGCCAGTTTCTGCAAAGGGAGCGACAGGCCGCTGTCCGTCTGGCTTTTAATTTTAGCCAGCGCGTCAAGTATTTTTTTATTCCCCGCCGCAAAACCTATTCTGTAACCGGCAAGGGAAAAAGTTTTTGATAACGAGTGCAGTTCCACGGCAAAATCCCGCGCGCCTTTTATTTGCAAAATGCTGGGCGGCCGCGCGCCGTCATAATACATTTGCGCGTAAGCGTTGTCGTAAACCAGCGCGATGCCGCGCTTTTTCGCAAACGCGGCGTAAGTCTCCAGTTCTTTTAGAGTAATGGCCGCCCCCGTCGGGTTGGACGGGAAATTGAGCCATATACATTTAGTTTTTTTGCTTGCCAGTTTTTCCAA
>JAIRUU010000077.1 GCA_031254225.1 Candidatus Elusimicrobium euhamitermitis | reverse complement strand
CACGCCTGTGGCTATGGAAGAAGGCTTAAGGTTTGCGATAAGAGAAGGCGGAAAGACGGTAGGAGCGGGAGTTGTGACTAAAGTTATTGAGTAAAAATTATTATTGAAAAGAAAAAAAGACCGGCGGTAAAAAAACCGCCGGTCTTTTTTTTATAAAAAATATTCCCAGTATGTAGGGCTTTGAAAAATATTACTGTCTTGTGTTTTCAAAGAAAGACAGACGGATTTTGCAAGTTCCGTCTGAGATTTATTTAAATATACCCTGCAGACTCTTTTATCTGTTCTTACTTTACTGTATTTTGGCCATATTAAATATTCAATAACGTCGCCGACTTGTCCGTATATTGCCCAATTATCGGTTTGAGGATTATTCCAAATTATGGCGGCTCCCGTCGGAACGTTTATGGAGAGCGCTTCCATATCGGTGGTATACGTTCCGTTTTCAAGATAATAAATTTCTTCGGCCTGCGCTATCGCGTTAACGGCGGCGTAAAGAGTGGAAAACCTGCTTTTCATAACCGCCTTATTATACTGCGGCAGCGCTATGGCGGCGAGTATGCCTATAATGAGGACGACAACCAATAATTCAATCAGCGTAAAACCGGCGTTTTTATTTTTCATACATAAAGTATGCCAAAAACGGTTAACGTCTGAAAGATAATAGCCAAGTTACTTTTTTATTGCCTAAAATAATTATAAGAGATAATTTAATGCGGCGCGCGTGAGGTTGTTAAATTAAAAATTTCCCCGCCGGTTTTTTCTCCGGCGGGGAAATTAAATTATCGCAAACGGTTTATTTTATTTTTGCCGTTGCATTCGTTTTTGTAACTGTCACGCTGTCGGCTTCGTCGGTGTAAGGGGGCACGTCCCACGGTTTTAAATTGGAAACAGTGCTCTGTATATTTTCCCCGACGAGATCCAACGCCATTCTGTAGCCCTCGGGCCGGTTCAATTGTTTAACGAAGGTTATATATTCGTCTATCATTCTTTGTTCTTTGCCTTTCCATTTCTGGCGCAGCTCATCCTCATTGTTAGGCAGGCCGGGTAATCTGGCCGCGCTGGCGTAATTATGCACTTTGATTATTTCTTTTGCTTTATCCTGAAGAATATCAGAATTTTCCTGCCCGTAAATTTCGCCAATGCCGACAAAGCGTTTCGGTTCTTTATACAGTCCGGTCATTGTACCCAGCTTTTTAAAAAGGGATACTAACGCGCCGTCTTGTTCGTTGGCGGACGGAGCAGGAACGACCGCAGCTTCTTTTCTGGTTTCTGTTTTATTTGAGGAAGCGATTTGCTCGTCAATTTGCTCGCGCTTTTCGGTTAAACGCCGGATCATGCGCTGGGTTTTAGGGTCGTTGAGCAGAGAATCGCGTATCTCAGTTTCCCTTTTTTGTTTTTCGGCTGCGACTGCGATTGAATGCTGCAGCTCAGCCGTTTGCTCAAATAAAAACGAGGGAACATCGGAGGCGCCCCACTTAACGGTGCCCGCGTCAGACGCCGGCGCATTTGTCTTAGCTTGCGCGGTCTCATGTTTTGTCTCGGCGGGTTTGGCGTCTTTTTTAACGGAAGTTTCCGTTGAGGCCATAACCTGTTCCTGTTTAACAACCGCCGGGCGTTTTTCCGGCGTTTTATTTGCCGTCTGCGCGGCGGGTTTGATTTTGATTGCCGCGGTCAATATTTGCGCTTCAGGGAAGTTGATTATATTGTTTTCTTTTTTACCGAGCTGCGCGATAAAATAATCCTGTTGTACATTCCGGTTAACATATTCTTTGGCTTTTTCGGTTGAGACGCCTTGGGCTTTGGCCGTTTCGGCTAAATCTTTTTGCGCCTGTTCAAAATCCCGAAATGCCAGGTCGCGCCGCGCTTTGTCAAAGGTGGATTTGCCGCCGGAGGATTCAAGCCATTTCAAATACGCGTATTTATTAGCGGCAGCTTTTGCGGCGGCGGCCACGGTTTTATATTTTGCCGCGGAAGGCCTTGCGGATACGGCGGCGGTTTGAGGCTTGGCAATTTGTTTTACAACTACCGGCCTGTCAGAAGTTTTCGGCGCGGCAGCGGGAGGCCGCGTTACTACGGGTCTTCTCGTTACCGGAGGTTTGTTTGCCGGTTTTTGCGTCTGGGCATACATTGTTTTGTTTGTCACGGACACAGTGTCCGTTGCCACGGTTTTCACAGAGTCCGCGGGCATGTTCGTAATTTGCGCGGCCGCGGGAACGCTGACGGAGTCTGCCGCGTTCGTCATAACCTGCGCGGGCGGTAAAGGGTTTTCCGCAATTATATTTTGGGCCGCTGCTTCTTCAGCGGGAGTTTGTGCGGCGGTCTGAGCGGCCAGATTATTTTTTGCAATTTGCATAATCCGGGACATGCGCTCTTTGTCAATATGCTGCGGCGGCATAGTATTTATCTGTAAGGCTTTTATCTCAGTCGGCAGCAGGTTGGTTATTCCAGCGCTTTCCGCGGCGGAAGCCACTGCCTCTTTTGCCTGGTCTTCGCCGAGTTCTTTGGCTTTCTGCAATTCCTTTTCATGCTTTTTATTATACGCCAGCTGCTCGTCTTCGTGCATAGTTATGACATTATCTAAAATGTCTGCGTAAAAAGAATTGTCGTTGTTTTTTTGGCCGGCGGCTCTGCGGGAAGCCTCGTCCATAACGGACATACCTTTTTCGTCTTGTCTGCTTACGGCGTCTAAAATTTTCTGTTTGTCGCAGTTCGCCCCCAAGACTGCGTAGTAAAGGATGAAGAACGCTTCTTTGTTATCACGATCCATGGCTGTGTGGAACGGCGTTCTTCCGGCGTTGTCCGTCTGCGTCAGAGCTTCGCAGACGGCTGTTTTCGTTTTGTCGTAGTAAATCGTACTCGCCGCCATAGTCCACAGAAAAGTTTCTTTTGGGCTTATGTTGCTAAGATTTTTAACTTTTTTATTATACGGCGCGTACATGACGGCCGTGTGAAAGGCGTTCATTTTCCGGTTGTCCTGACTGGTTATAAGCGCGTACACGTCCTCGTCGGTAAGTTTTTTGGTTTTGTCAAGCAGGGCGTAATAATTTTTCTTACCCTCCGGATATTTATGCGCAAAAACGGCCAGCATGTCTAAAAAATTTTCGTTCCCGCTTCCCCGGGCTTTTAAACTGAAATCATTTTCCAGCAACAATAAAGGCAGCTCTACGTAGCCCCTGTCAAAGGCTTTAAAGGCGGAGTCGTCGTTGTTAAGCGCGTTTATGCAGTCCTGGCTGTCCGCGCCGCCGCAGTGTTCGGCGTAAACCTGCCTGACGGGCTCAGTTATGTCTTTGTTGCGTTTTTCTTCATACGACTTAAGTTCGTCCAAAAAAGACTGGGCGCGCAGCGGCAAAAATACGGATAAGACCAGCGTTGTTATTATCAGTTTCTTATGCATATATAATTGTATTCCTTTTATTCAAAATAACCGTTTCGGTTTTTTACTTCAAATATAATTTTTACAAAAAGTCCCCCGCGGGATGCCGCGGGGGCGTTTCCCTTTGGGTATGTAGACCCATATGAACCTGCGCGCGTCGCAAAGAAAATTAAATCTTTTTAAAAACTCGGCTACGCGCAGGCTCTTAATATGAGACTACACACCCTCGCGCCTTGAGGAGGGGATAAGGGAAAATTTATTTGCCCGTCAGCGCTTCCGCAATGCGCCTTAAAGAGTATTCCTGTTCCGCCTTCGGGCTGTTTTGTCTGGCGTAAACTTCTTGACGGGCGGGGTTGTCAAGCACTACCATTTTCATATCGCCCAGGGCTAATATAAATTTAAGGTTTTGTTTCATAACTGCTCCGGTATTTATAATTTATAATTACAGAATACATAAGTTAAAGAAAACGCGCCAGGGCCTTTGGGCCTATCCGCCCCTGGGTCTTTAGACCTACGGTTCTTTAAAACTTTTGTACAATAAAATTATATTTCCCGCCCGCAAAGAGAGGGAAAAACCGGAGAACGCCATATCATGTTTAGAACGATTTTATTTTCATTTTTATTGCTTTGCGCCGCAGCCGCTCAGTCCCAGAATATTCCGGCCGCGGTGCAAAACCGCAATTTAAGGACGGACGCGGATTTTGCGGACGCCGTGAATTTGTTTTCCAAAACCAAGGACAATGAAAGCAT
The DNA here is from genome assembly GCA_031254225.1 of Candidatus Elusimicrobium euhamitermitis. GTDB lineage: Bacteria > Elusimicrobiota > Elusimicrobia > Elusimicrobiales > Elusimicrobiaceae > Elusimicrobium > Elusimicrobium euhamitermitis. The sequence goes on along the minus strand of JAIRUU010000077.1, from coordinate 13,006 downwards.
TTTCGCCGCTGCCGCCGCTCTGGCGGACTGCCCGCCGCCTAAAAATTACGCCGGCAATTTTTACGACATGGTTATTTCTTCGGACGAGCACGGCCTGCGGCAGTTTTTCGCGGCCGTAATTTTAACGTCTATGAGCGCGGACAATAAGGAACTTCTGCCCAGCCTGCAGGACGCTTACCTGTCCGCCAAAGACCCGGCGCTGAAAGCCTATGCCGCCGCCGCGCTGGCCGTGTTAAATCCGTCCGACAAAACAAAATCAGACGACGTTGTCAGCCTTTACTCTTATGATAAAATTTTTGCTTTAAAGGCCGTAAATTATTTGTATCCCAACGATAAAAAAATAATTTCGGCGCTGAAAAACGCCGCGGGCGGCAAAGACGTTAACGTCAGGAAAGGCGCGGCGCAGATGCTGGGCACTTTTATAAACGAAGAGAGCGCAAAGATTTTATTTAAAATGCTTGAGAAAGAGCAGGACGCCGTAGTTTCTTCCGCAACAGCCTTTTCAATCAGCAGAATGCCGAAGTACGCCGCGGCGGATATTAAAAAATGCCTGAAAATAAAATATTCGTCGCGGCCGGCTTTTACGTGCTCTCTCGCGCTCGGTTTTATGCAGGAGAGCGGGTTTGAAATTATTAAAGAAAATCTGTCTTCTGAAAATGAAAACGCGCAGATAAACGCGCTGCGCGCGGCTTCCGCCGCCGCGGAAATTTTGAGCGGCAATGACACCGCGTCTTATTCTTCAGACGTGAAATTTGACAGACAAAATTTAAAAACGCTTATACCGCAGATTGCCGCTTTAAGCGCAAACGGAAAAAGCGATAAAATAAAAGAATACGCGGACGCCGCCGGAAAATCATTTTTGAAATTAATGTAATCTGCAAAAACAAAACACTCCCGCGTTAAAAAACGCGGGAGTGTTTATTTGTAAAAAAGTATTTACTGCTGAATATTGCCTGCCGCGTCTATCTTTTTTTTGACGGCGGTTTTAATCACGTCAAACTCCTGCGAGAACGGCGCTATGGCCGCGTCCATGTTATTCTGAAAATAAGCGTTCTTATCCGTACCCATAGGCATTGCGACGGCTTTGCCGCCGAGGTTTTTTACCGCTTCCGTGCAGCGGGCCTGCAGGTTTTCAAGCTGTTTTTTCTCGGGGTCAAGGTTAACGCCTTTGCCGGAGTAAAATTTTATCGTGGAAAACGTTGAATTAAAATAATTGTTGTTAATCTGTTCTATTGAGCCCGCCACATTGCCCTCAACGTAAGCGGAATCTTTGCAGTCAACGGCTTTTGCGTAAGCCGTTTCTTTTATTTTTTTCTGTTTTGCGGGGTCAGGCTCGCCGCCTAACGCCTCTTTCATTTCATTTTTTATGACCGTCGCGCTTGCCGTAAATTTCGCGGTCAGCGCGTCCGAGCGGTAGTCTTGTTTTATTTTATTTGCAAGCGGCAAAACCTGCGCGTCAAATTCCGCCGCGGCTTTGTCCAGAAAATCTTTTTTCTTAAGCGCGCGCCGGCCGTCTATAACGGACTCAATTTTATTATTAACGTCGGCAAGCAATTTATTTCTTTCGCTTTCATACCGGGCCGGAGCCGCGGCGTCCGCGCCGGCGGCAAGCGCGGCTTCTTTTATATTTGTAATGCCGGCATACGCGCCGTTTTGCATTGGCGTTAAAACGCCGTCTAAATCCGGCGCCGCGGCTTTAAGCCTTTCAAACATTCCGTTAAGTCTTCTTAAAGTGTAATCATAATCGGAATTTATATATTGCGCGGGATTTTGCGTCGCGCTGTATGCGCCGGCCTCGCCGGACAGAAAAGGTTTGTTGTCGTTTAAAATATACTCAAGCATTTCCGGCGCGTGCGCGCCGTTTGAAATACTGCCGCCTATAATTAACGCCACGGGTTTTACAGGTCTGCGCGGCCGGTCTTTTGCGTCGGCTGACGCCGCAGGGTCCTGTAAATTTCTTTTTGCCGCGGCTCTCTGTCTCAGCATTGCGCGCAGTTCGTTTATATAAGGCATATATTTGTCGTCCGCGGCTCTGAGCGCGGCGTCCCGCGCGGCGGGGTCGGTTTGCAGCAGGGCGTTTTTTATGGCGGAATTGTAATCGTTTTTAAGTTTTTTAAAATTTTGTATTTCGTCCGCGGCGCCGTTTCTTTCAAAATATTTGTCAAGCGGAAGCATGAGGGTATTAAAATCTCTGTCGGCCTGCACAAACATATTGCGCTCCGCGCGGTTCCTGGGCTTGGGCGTTTTGTCGCAGGCGAAAAGCGGAATAAGACAGATAATCAAAATTAGCAGGCGTGTCTTCATTGTTTCCAGTATACTAAAAATGCGGCGGGCGGGACACGCAGTTACTGTTTTGCGCCCGCGGCCTGCGCTGCTCCGCCGGAGTTTTGTAATTGTTTGATAAGAGGCTCAAGCGCGGCGGCAAGCTGCGTTGATATTTTGTTTGCTTCTTTCCCGTAAGTGTCGGCGGGTATTATAAGGGAGCCGGGCGCGCCGGTAATTTTACCGTCGGTATCAACGGCCAAACCGGAACTGAGCGCGTTATCCTTTGCGTTCTTCAGCGCTTTATTTGTTTCGTTTTGCAGCTGCGTCAGAGATTTGGAAGAATCCGGCGCGGCGGCTTTCAGTTCTTCAAATACGGCGTTAAACAGTTTGGCTCTGTAATCATAATCGGTGTTTATGGAATTGGCCGAGCTTTCCGTAATAAAATCCGTTCTCCATTTGTTCAGCTCTTCGTTCTTCTGATTTGCCGGTTTTGTTACCGGGCCGGTTTCAGTTATCGTCTTTTTATATTTTTCAACTATTTGCTTATATTTTTCCGCGGCTTGCTCGCCGTATAATTCTTTAAGTTTAGGATAATTTGTTTTGACGTCGTTATCAAGTTCGGCAGTGACCTCCGCCACTTTGTCAGCCGGCAGATACGCCATGAGCTGGCCCGCGCCGCCGCCGCTGCCCGGTCTTCCGCTCAACGCAGGACCGGCGGAGCTGGAAGAAGCCGTCGGTTTGGTATTTTCTCTGAAGGTTTTGATATCATTTTGGATTTTGCTCAAAAAATCCTGGCCGGCAAGGCCGCCCGCGTCCGAAGTTTCTTGCGGCAGAGGCTTGTAATTATTTATAAAATCCGGCAGGCCGCCTGATGTTTTTGAAGAGGCGGATAAACCCGCGCCGCCAAGCCCGCTTCCTTTATTATTAAGCGCGGAAGGCTGCGGCCGCGGAATATTAGTTGGACGGACAGCCTGCGGAGTATAATAATTGTTTGGCGCGGGCCTTGCGGAGGCAGAAACTGGCGCGTTGTTATTATAAGGTTCAAAAACTTTTAAGGCCTGCTCCGGAGGAGTGTTTTGCCGCGCGGCGTATTTGTTTACGGTATTTTCCAAATCGTTTTTAAAATTATTGCCGGCGTTTTCAACTCTTTGAAAGGCGGAGCGCGGGTCAGGGTCCGTAAGCGCGGTTTTTATTTCGTTCATCATCTTATCCTGCGCGGATTTTACTTCCGCTTCAGCCTGCGGGCCGAAAACTTTGCGCGCCGCCGCGCGCGCCGCGGCGTTTTGGTTTTCCAGACCCGCGGCATAATCGTTCGCCGCTCTCTGCTTAACGCGGTTTTGCAGCGCGTTTAGCCGCGGTATATATTTATCGTCCGCGGCTTTTAAAGCGGCGTTTTGCGCGGCAGGGCCGGTTTGCAGCAAAGCGTTTTTTATTTCGGCGTTATAATTATTTCTTGTATTTCTGAAATCGCGGATTTCGTCAGGCAGGCCGTTTATTTCAAAATATTTGTCCAAAGGGAGCATGGCCGCGTTAAAATTTTTGTCAATCTGCGCGAACATATCCCGCGCTGCGGCATTGTCCGCGGGCTTGGGCGTTTTGTCGCAGGCAAAAAGCGGGATAAGGCAAAGGGTTAAAATCAGTAAGCGTAGTTTCATTGTTTTAAGTATACCAAAAAGAGCAATGTTAAAAAAGCATATAAAAAATAAGAATATAACTTCCCCTTTTAGGGGAAGTCCCCGAAGGGGGTAGGGGTAAATTTTACCGCGCCGTAGCGAAGCGAAGGCGGGTGTACACAAATATGAGCTGTAAAACTTTTGTTTAAAATTTAATATCAAACGGCGTTTAATAACATCTATTTACCCCCCGCCTACGCTGCGCTACGGCGCGGCAGGCATTTCCCCTTCGGAGATTTCCCCCTAAAAGGGGGAATTTTAATCATATACATGCTAATTTAACATTGTTCAAAAAAATAACCGGTTTATTTTTGTAAAAAATATGCTACAATATTAACATAATCAGAACTAGAGAGTGTTTTGAAACTGTGGGGCGGGATTTTATTTAATCTGTTTTCCGCTATACAAAGCCAGAATACTTTGCTATAATTTGAGAGTAAGAAGTTTAATACTCGGCGAAATTTCTGACAAGGGCAAAGTAAATATTTTGCCCTTGGAGGGCTTTTCTACCGAAATATTTTTGCTTAAAATCACGTCGTAAATCCTGGGAAGTTTGGCGGGTTTTAAAAATACCGCCCGATATTGCAGGTTACGCAGAAATAGGAATATAAATGTCAGAGAAAAACATTGAAAAAAAAGCTGCCAAACAGCTTATGAGCCAGGAAAGGATACGCATAAAACTCCGCTCCTACGACCACAGAATGCTTGACGCCAGCGTAAGCAGAATTGTTGACACGGCCAAAAAAACCGGCGCGATAGTCGCGGGTCCGGTGCTGCTTCCCGTCAGAATAAAAAAATACACGCTGCTGCGCTCCCCTCATACGGACAAAAAATCCAGAGAACAGTTTGAGATGCGCATTCATAAAAGATTAATTGATTTAAAAAGTCCCACTTCAAAAACGGTGGACGAGCTGATGAAGCTTGACCTCCCCGCCGGCGTTGACGTGGCCATCAAAAGTAATTAACATTGCAAACGGGGATAGCGCCTAAACGAAACGGCAAAATCCGCAATGTTATCGCGCCGTAGTGAAACGAAGGCGGATTCCCACGGCAGAAATAAAAATTTTTTAAACGCGCGGCAACGCGCTGGTATATATATAAGGAAGAAAACAAATGACAGAAAACATGACAAACGCTGCCGACGCCGCTGCGGAAACGCAAGCTAAGGCAGAAACTGTCAAAGAGACGCCGGCCGCTCTGCGCTTTGTTATAGGCGAGAAAGTGGGCATGACGCAGCTCTTTGATGAAAAAGGCAATCTTCACGCGGTCTCCGTCGTAAAAGCGGGGCCGTGCAGGGTTGTCCGCGTCAGAACTGTGGAGAAGGACGGATACAGCGCCGTCTGCCTCGGTTTTGGCGAAACGGAAGAAAAGGCTTTGAACAAGCCCGGCGCCGGATACTTTAAAAAATCCGCGCAGGCTCCCGTTAAATATATGAAAGAATGCCGCGTGGCGGACGTGAAAGGTTTTGAAGTCGGCCAGGTGGTTTCCCTTGAGAAAATTTTTAAGCCCGGCGATTATGTTGACGTGCAGGGTAAAATAAAAGGCCGCGGTTTTGCGGGCGCTATGAAAAGGCACGGCTTTAAGGGCCAGCCTGCGTCCCACGGCGCGTCTGACAGAGAAAGAGCTCCGGGCGGTTTGGCTTCCCGCAGGTCGCTCGGCAAAGTGCTTTCCGGCCAGAGAATGGCGGGGCATTACGGCAATGTTACGCAGACGGTGGCCAAAATTGAAGTTATCAAAGTAGACCAGCCGAACCAGCTGCTGTTTTTAAAAGGCTCTGTCCCGGGCGCGAAAGGCACTTTAGTGTCCGTTTTAGAAACTTCCAAATTTAAGAAACATGTTACGGCTCCAATAGTGAGTAAGGTTTCCGCGTCAAAAGCGGCTAACACCGGCTCCAAAGCCGCGGCCGCGAAGAAATAGGGAGCTAATATAATATGGAAACAAAAGTTTTTAATATACAAGGCAACGAAGAGGGCAAAGTCTCTCTTCCCGAAGTTTTATTTTCGGCCAAACCCAACGCGACTTTTTTGCATGAAGTCGTAACCGCATTCCTCTCAAACCAGCGCCGCGGAACCGCGGACGTTAAGACGAGGGCGGAAGTTTCAGGCACCGGCAAAAAGCCGTGGAAGCAGAAACACACCGGCCGCGCAAGACACGGGTCCATGCGCTCTCCCATCTGGAGAAAAGGCGGCGTGGCCTGGGGCCCGACGCCCCACTCCCGCAGGCAGGACCTGCCGGCGCAGAAACGCCGCGCGGCTCTTTTGCAGGCTTTGTCCGCAAAATACGCCGAGGGCAACGTTGTCGTGTTAAACGACGCCGGAGTGACGCAAACCAAGACCAAAACTTTTGCCGGCGCTTTAAAGAAAATTGAAGCGGGCAGAAAACCTTTGGTTTTAACCGCGCCTAAAACGGACGAGAAAGTTTTTATGTCCGCCAGAAATATAAACGGACTGTCTTTAATGCCCGCGTCTGACATTAACGCTTACGCGGTGCTTAACAGCAGCAAAGTTATTATTATAAAAGACGCTCTTGAAACGCTCAAAAACACTTTCGCGCAGGAGGGTAAATAATGAAAACCGTATATGAAACAATCAAAAGGCCCCTGCTGACCGAAAAGAGTCTGATTTTAAGGGACGAGCAGAATAAATACAGCTTTGTCGTGGCTAAAACGGCCACAAAAGGCGAAGTAAAGACCGCGGTAGAAAAATTTTTCAACGTCACGGTTGAAGGCGTGAACACATGCGCTTTAAAAGGCAAAGTTCACCGCATGGGCCGCTACGCCGGAAAGCGCGCGGACTATAAGAAAGCGATAGTGACATTAAAAAAAGGCGATAAAATAGACGTCGTTGAAGCGACGGCTAAGTAGGTTGTAAGTACGGTTCTAACCCAAGGTTCATTTGCCTGCGGCAAACCCTTCGGACTGGGCTATTTTAAAAAAATTTCATTTTTTTGCTCCTTACATACTCAACGGTATGCTCGTCGCAAAGAAAATTAAAATTTTTTTAAAATAGCCTCAGTGAACCCTGAGTTAGAACCGTACTTACAACCTTAAGGAGATTACATAAACTATGCCTATTAAGACATTTCGCCCTTACACTCCTTCCAGAAGAACGATAACGGTTGCTGATTTTTCCGAAATCACAAAAACCGTTCCTGAGAAGAAGCTTGTAAAGGGCATGAGAAAGACCGGCGGGCGCAACAATACCGGTATGGTTATGGTCCGCCACATCGGCGGCGGCCACAGACGCGCTTACAGACAAATTGATTTTAAAAGAGAGAAATACGGCATTCCCGCAAAAGTCGTTTCCATTGAATACGACCCGAACAGGAACGCCAGAATCTGCCTCTTAAATTACGCGGACGGCGAGAAGCGCTATATCATTCACCCCGTCGGCTTAAAAGTCGGGGACGAAGTGATGTCCGGCCCCGCGGCGGAAGTTAAAACAGGCAACTGTCTTCCTCTTAAAAATATTCCCGAAGGCACTTTTATACACGCGCTGGAACTTAAAGTGGGCAAAGGCGCGCAGCTTGTAAGAAGCGCCGGCTCGCAGGCCCAGCTCATGGCCAAAGAAAACGATTACGCGCACGTGAAAATGCCCTCCGGCGAAATAAGACTGATACCCGCGCAGTGCTGCGCGACGATAGGCCAGGTCGGCAACATTGAGCACAATAACATCGTAATCGGCAACGCCGGAAGGAACAGACACCGCGGAACAAAACCGACGGTGCGCGGCGGCGCCATGAACGCGGTTGACCACCCCATGGGCGGCGGCCGCGGCCACAGCAAAGGCGGCAACATACCGCGCTCGCCGTGGAACCAGCCGTCACGCGGCTTAAAAACCAGACCCAGAAAAGTCTGGGACTGGATGATAGTCAGCGACAGAAGAAAAAGCAAGGTTGGTAATTAACTATGGGAAGATCAACAAAGAAAGGTCCTTTTATAGACGTTAACTTATTGGAAAAAGTTCAGGCAATGAACGGCTCCAAAGATAAAAAACCCATCAAGACATGGGCGCGGGCGTGCACGATAGTGCCGGAATTTATAGGGCACACTTTTATGGTGCATAACGGCAAAAAATTCCTTCCCGTATATATCAGCGAAAGAATGGTCGGCCACAAACTGGGCGAGTTTTCTTTTACCAGAATATTTAAAACACACGGCGGTATGACGAAAGAATCTACCGCGCTGAAGTAAGGGAGATTTACTTTATGGAAGCTTTTGCAATAGCAAAATTTCAGAGATACGGCAGCCGCAAAGTCGGTCTTGTGCTTGACCAGATAAGGGGCAAGAACGTCAAAGCTGCGGAAAACGTTTTGCCGTTTATTGAAAAGACCACGGCCGAACTTGTTTACAAAACCGTGCACAGCGCGGCCGCCAACCTGGAAGTTAAACTGGGCAAAAAAGTTGACATGGGCAAAGTATATATTAAAGAAGCCTACGCCAATATAGGCCCTATGGGAAATTTGAGAAGGATTCAGCCCGGCCCGCAGGGAAGAGCAATGCCTTATAAAAAGAGCATGTGCCACCTGACCGTGGTTGTTTCAGACGAAAAGGGAGGACGTTAACTTATGGGACATAAGATTAACCCCAGAGGGCTGAGACTCGGTTACACGCAGGACTGGCAAAGCCGCTGGTTCGCGCCGAAAAATATGCCGGCCTTAATTATTGAAGACAGAAATATCAGACATCTTATTGAAGAACGCTTTAAAATGGCCGCCATAAGTTTCGTGGGCATTGAAAGAGCGGGCGCTTTTTTAAGAGTCAACGTTCATACCGCGAGGCCGGGCGTCGTTATAGGCAAAAAAGGCGCGGACATTGAACAGCTCAGAAAAGATTTGGAAAAAATGACGGGCAGCAAAACTTTTGTCAACGTCGTGGAAATCAAAAACGCGGAAACGGACGCCAGCCTTGTCGCGCAGTCCATATGCATGCAGATAGAAAAACGCGCGCATTACGGCGCGGCCATGAAAAAGGCTATTGAAAAGGCTCTTTCTGGCAAAGCGCTGGGCATAAAAATAATGGTTTCCGGCCGTCTGGGCGGCGCGGAAATAGCGCGCACGGAATGGAAACGCGAAGGCAGAGTTCCTCTGCACACGCTTTGCGCAGAAATTGATTACGGGTTTGCCGAAGCTATGACGGTGTCCGGCAAAATAGGCTGCAAAGTGTGGATTTTCAAGAAGACGCATTTTGCCCGCTCGCCCAAAGAAATTTTACACGAACTCAGAAAGCACAGAGAAATGGACGTCGCAACGGCTTCCGGCGTGACTGAAGCCATTACTCCGGCCGAGGCTAAATAGGAGAACGAACCATGTTAATGCCAAAAAGAGTTAAATACAGAAAACCGTTTTCCGCCCCGCGCATAAAAGGCGTCGCCAAAAGAGGCGCTACCGTCGCTTTCGGCGAATACGGTCTTAAAGCGCTTGAGCCTAAATGGGTAACCGCGCGGCAGATAGAATCCGCCCGCGTCACAATTTCCCGCTACGCCAAAAAGAAAGGGAAAATGTGGACCAGAATTTTTCCTGACAAAGCCATAACAAAACATCCGGCTGAAACCCGCATGGGTAAAGGCAAAGGCGCGCCGGACCATTGGGTTGCCGTCGTAAAACCCGGGCACATTTTATTTGAAGTGGAAGGTTTGGACCTTGCTACGGCGAAGGAAGCGCTTAAAATGGCGTCCGACAAACTGCCCATCAAAACCAAATTAGTGGCGAGAAGATAATGAAAACGAAAGAAAAAGAAAATTTAAAAAAGAAAAGCGCGGCGGAGCTTAAAGACCTGCTCGTCAAAGCGCAGGAAAAGAAATTTGACCTTCTTTTCAAACACAGCACCACCCCGCTGTCAAACCCGCTGGAAATTAAGGCCGTCAGAAAAGAAATAGCGCTGATAAAAACCTTAATCGGCCAAAAAGAGGAAGCGAAATAATATGGAAAATACAGAAACCCGCGGAAAGAGGAAAATTTTAGCCGGCGTCGTCGTATCTGACAAAGGCGACAAGACCTGCGTCGTGGAAGTGGAAAGGCTTGTAAGGCACGGGCTTTACAGTAAAACGCTGAGAAAAACCGCCAAATATCACGCGCACGACGAGGGCAATGAAGCTAAAATCGGCGACAAGGTTGAAATAATGAGCGCCAGGCCTATAAGCAAACTTAAAAGATGGAGAGTTTGCCGCATAGTTGAAAAGGCCGTTAATTAATTGGAGTAAGCTATGATTCAGATAAGAAGTATCGTTAACGTGGCGGACAACAGCGGCGCAAGAAAAGTACAGTGCTTTAAAGTGCGCGGCGGCCACCACAGGGATATTGCAACTTTGGGAGACGTTATTATGTGCTCCGTCAGAGATGCAATCCCTACGTCGTCCATTAAAAAAGGGGACGTGCTGCGCGCGGTGGTAGTGCGCGTCGCGCGCGAAAAAAGACGCAAAGACGGCTCTTACATCAGGTTTGACGAAAACGCCGTCTGCATAATCAACGAAAACGGGGAGCCTAAAGGCACCCGCGTGTTCGGCCCCATCGCAAGGGAACTGAGAGACAAGAATTTCTTAAAAATCATTTCTCTCGCGCCGGAGGTTATATGATGCTGAAAAAAAATGACACGGTAAAAATACTGGCCGGCAAAGACAAAGGCAAGACGGGTGAAATAAAAGAAATTATTTCCGCCAAAAATCTTGTCGTTATTTCCGGCATCAATATTGTCAGCAAACATGAGAAACCGGCCGGCAATAAAAAAGGCGGCATTATAAAAAAGGAAGCGCCTCTGCACGTCTCAAACGTGGCCCTCGTATGCAAAAAATGCAAAGAGGCGATGACGCCGAAAGTACAGATTTCGGACAAAGGCGTAAAGACCAGAGTCTGCCGCAAATGCGGGGAAACCGTCAAATAGGTTTAAGTAAAAATGACAACAGAAAAGAAAACAACAAAGGCTTACGAGCCGAGATTAAAAACTTTGTATAACGGTAAAGTTCTTTCCGCGCTGATGAAAGAGCTGGGCGTAAAAAGCCCCATGGCCGCGCCTAAGCTTGAGAAAATAGTAATCAATATAGGCGTGCCTGAAGCAAGGGAAGATATTAAAGTCCTTGACGTATGCAAAGAGGACCTTATGGCCATATCCGGCCAGGCCCCGCAGATAAGAAGGGCCAAAAAATCCATTTCCAACTTCAAGCTCCGCGAAGGCATGCCCATAGGCCTGCGCGTAACGCTGCGCGGGGACAGAATGTATGATTTTATGGACCGTTTTATTTCAATAGCCGCGCCGCGCATACGCGACTTCCAGGGATTTTCCGAGAAGTGCTTTGACGGCAAAGGCAATTTGAACTTAGGCATAAAAGAACATTATATTTTTCCGGAAGTTAATGTTGAAAAGTCGCCTAAACCGCATGGTATGAACATTACGTTCGTGACCACAGCCAAAAACGACGACGGCGGACTTTTGCTTATGAATTATCTCGGTCTTCCGTTCAGAAAGAAATAAGGAGTTTTTACAATGGCTACAAAAGCATGGGTTGCAAAAATGGCAAAACCGCAAAAGTTCGCGGTCCGGTACCATAACAGGTGCCAGGTCTGCGGACGTCCCAGAGGTTATTACAGGGACTTCGGACTTTGCAGAATATGCCTCAGAAAAATGGCGCACCAGGGTTTAATCCCGGGCCTGCGCAAATCCAGCTGGTAAATTAAAGGAGGAGGCGGTTTAAAAAATTAACTCCGCAGGCAAAACTTAAAAGCGGAAAGTGATTTCAAGAACAGCCTAAACATACATGGATCCTATATCAGATTTCTTAACAAGAATAAGAAACGCAAACGCAAAAAGAAAAGAGAAGGTTGACATACCGTTCTCCAAAATCAAGACTGAAATAGCGCGTGTTTTGAAAGAGGAAGGTTATATTTCAAACTACAAAGCCGTGCATAATGAAACCAAAGGCGGCGTAGTCAGAGTTTTCTTAAAATATACGACTGAGAACGACGCGGTCATCACGGGCCTTAAAAGGCTTTCCCGCCCGGGGCAGAGGGTATACAGTTCTTACTCCGACATACCCCGCGTGCGCGGCGCGTTCGGCATAACAATTTTATCAACGTCCAAAGGCATAATGACAGACGCGCGGGCCAAAGAATCAAAGCTCGGCGGCGAGCTGCTGTGCCAGGTCTGGTAGGGGAGAATATGAGCAGAATAGGAAAAAAACCGATAGAAATCCCCGCCAAGGTCAAAGTGGAAATTAAAGGCGGCGTTATCAACGCCAGCGGCCCGCTGGGCGCGCTCAGTTACACTTTGCCCGTAGGCATAAACGCGGCTTTGGAAAACGGCGTTTTAAATATTAAAATTGAAGACGCTTCCAAAGAAAAACTTTTAAACGCCGTGCACGGCACCACGCGCGCCAACGTCAACAACATTATACACGGCGTGGAAAAAGGTTTTTCAAAATCACTGGAAATAAACGGCCTGGGTTACAAAGCCATAGTCGCGGGGCAGAAACTTACCATTGAAGTAGGTTTGTCCCATCCGGTCATTTTGGATATTCCGAAAGGATTGTCCGCGGCTTTTGAAATCAAGACCAACACCCTTGAAATTAAAGGGAGCGACAAATTTATGGTGGGCGATTTCGCCGCCAAAATCAGGAACATCAGGCCTCCGGAGCCGTACAAAGGCAGCGGCATAAAATACGCCGGCGAACACATCGCCAGAAAAGCAGGCAAGACGGCCGCGACGGGGAGCAAATAATTATGGCAACCAAAAACGAAAGATACCAGTACCGCAAAGACAGGACCCGCAGGCGTCTTACGGCTAACGGCATAAACAGGCCGCGCCTGTCGGTTTACAGAAGCCTGAAATATATTTACGCCCAGGTAGTGGACGACAACGAAGGCAAAACGCTTGTTTCCGCGACGACGTTATCCAAAGAGCTGGACGGCAAATATGAAAAATCCGGCAAAAGCATAGAAGCGGCAAAAGCGCTGGGTACCGTCATAGCCAAAAAAGCTTTGGACAAAGGCGTTAAAGAAGTTATGTTTGACCGCGGCGGCAGAATTTACCACGGAAGAATCAAAGCGCTGGCGGACGCGGCCAGAGAAGCCGGTTTAAA
>JAIRUU010000029.1 GCA_031254225.1 Candidatus Elusimicrobium euhamitermitis | reverse complement strand
TGACGCGTCTAAAGAAAAACACGTTCCGGTTATTGAAAAAGCCGAGGGCGGTTATAAAATAAAAGTGGGCGCGGCCCCGCACCCCATGCTGCCGGAACATTATATACAGTTCATTGAACTCATTTGCATTGAGTGCAGCAAAGTGCAGCGCAAATATTTAAAACCCGGCGAAGCGCCCGAAGCTGTTTTTCAGACGAAATCCAAAAACATAATCGCGCGCGAATACTGCAATCTGCACGGTTTATGGACCGCTAAGAATTAATTTACAATGCCGTAACCGTCGTTAGTCGTCTGTTAAAAAAATTTCACAGGGATTTGAGTCAATTTTTAATTTTCTTCGGCCCGACCAAGTACTTAGGCGAAGCGCAGGCGGGCAGCCGTGCGCAGGAAAAACTTGCGGCGGGCGCAGGCCCGCCCAAATAAAATTAGTCATGAAATAAATGTGATTTTCCAGGAAAATCACTCAGCGGAGCAACAAATGGATGCCATAAAAATATCGGAAAAAGTGTACTGGGTCGGCGCAATAGACTGGAACATCCGTGACTTCCACGGCTATTCCACGCTGCGCGGCACGACGTACAACGCGTATCTTATCCTCGGCCCCAAACCAACTCTTATTGACACGGTCAAAGAAGCTTTCCACGACGAAATGATGTCCAGAATTAAGTCGGTTATCAACCCGTCGGACATCAAAATAATAATCTCAAACCACGCTGAAATGGACCACAGCGGCTCGCTGCCAAAGTGCGTAAGGGAAATCAAACCGCAGGAAATTTATACCTCAACGCTTGGTCTCAAACACATTGATTTGCAGCTGCATGAAAACATGAATATCAAAACCGTCAAAACCGGCGACAGCGTTGACATAGGCGGCGATAAAATTACTTTTTACGAGTCCCGCATGCTTCACTGGCCGGACAGCATGGTCAGTTTTTTAGAAAGCGAGGGTATTTTATTTTCCAACGATATTTTCGGCATGCATTTTGCGACGAATAAAATTTTTGACGACGAAGTGCCCGAGCATGAGTGGATTTACGAAGCCGTCAAATATTACTCCAATATTATTATGCCTTACAGCGATATCGCGCTCAAATTTCTGGATTTTGTAAAAACGTCGGGACTGCTTGCGAAAGTAAAAATTATCGCGCCGGACCACGGTTTAATTTGGCGCAAAAACCCGGCGCGCATGGTTGAACTTTACGCGCGGTTTGCGGCGCAAAAGCCGGGCAATAAAGCGCTGGTGGTGTATGACACGATGTGGGGCAGCACCGGCAAACTGGCCGAGCAGGTGGCCGACGGGCTGACGCAGGAGGGAGTACGGGTAAAATTAATGTCTCTTCACAACGCGCACAGGAGCGACGTGGCGACCGAACTTCTTGACGCCGGCGCGATAATTTTGGGTTCCCCCGTCATAAATTCTGCTTTATTCCCGTCGCTGGGGGACATTCTGTTTTATTTAAGAGGGCTTAAAAAGAAATATCTGGTAGGCGCGGCTTTCGGTTCCTACGGCTGGGCCGGCGCGCCGATAGACGAGCTGACAAAATATCTTGAAGACATGAAAGTGGAAATTGTTTGTCCGGCGCTGAAAGTATGTTTTGTCCCGACGGAAAAAGATTTGCGGGCCGCGCTTGACCTGGGCCGCGCGGTAGGCGCGAGATTAACGGAAAAATTAAAATGATAGACGGCGGAGCCCTTTTAAAAATACCTTACGGCGTTTATATTTTGTCGTCTTTTAAGGACGATAAAATTAACGCCATGATAATAAACTCCGCCATGCAGGTAACTGCGGAGCCCGCGCGGATTGCGGTGTCCGTCAACAAACGCAGCCTTACTTACGAGTATATTCTGGCCAGCGGGGTTTTTGCTTTAATGCCGCTTACGGAAAAAATTGATTTTCCGTTTATAGGCCGTTTCGGTTTCCGCAGCGGCAGGAATTTTGATAAATTCGCCGGCGTAAAATATGAGAAGGGCGTTTTGGGCGCGCCCGTGGTTTTGGAAAATACCACTGCGGTCATTGAAGCGCGCGCGGATAAAAATTTAGACGTTGGCACGCATGTGATTTTTGCCGGCGAGATTAAAGAAGCGCGCAACATTTGCGCGGCCGCGTGTCTGACGTATGACTATTACAGAAACGTAATAAAAGGCAAAACGCCGCAAGGCGCCACGCACCAATAATTTACGCAGTGTTAAAACAATATAGACAAAATGATAACTTCCCCTTTTAGGGGAAGTCCCCGAAGGGGGATGGGGTAAATTCACACAAAAATGTGTTTGTAAGCCTTTTTGTTTAAAGACGTAACAGCATTTTATAACACCCAATTACCCCTTTCCCCTTTGGGGGTTTCCCCCTAAAAGGGGGAATTTAACATAGGAGCTGATTTGTTGTTTTAGCATTGCATGTAATTTTTATATAATAAATATACTTAATAAATTTAAGGGGGAGTATATGAAAAAATACGTATGCAACGTTTGTGGCTGGATTTATGATCCGGCGGTGGGCGACCCGGACAGCGGCATAGCCGCGGGCACGCCGTGGGAGCAGGTGCCTGACACGTGGATGTGCCCGGCCTGCGGAGTAACAAAAGACCAGTTTTCCCCGCTGTAATTTTTGAAAACAAAAACACCGCGCGCGAGAAATTATCGCGCGCGGTGTTTTTATGTCCATAGTAAGATTATATAAGTCAGCGTAACCGAAAAAGGATACGGAAAATATATGTTAGTATATCCGTTTGGTATTTTAATTATTTAAAATAAAAATATGAAAAACGGATTTACTTTAATAGAGCTGCTTGTGGTTGTTCTGATTATCGGCATACTTGCCGCGGTCGCGCTGCCAAAATATTTAAGAACTGCGGAGCGCACGCGCGCGGTCAGAGGATTGACTATGGTAAAAGCTTTGGGAGATTCCGCGCGGAGATATTATTTGGAGAACGGCTCGTATCCGCAAAAATTTCAGGATTTTGACATATTTTACACGGTAAAAAGTTTATCAACGTCAATGGACGCGGGTTATGAGCGCGCGCTTATGGATAATTCTGACGATTTGTGGATTTACCCCGACAATATTCTTTTTGACAGAAATAACCAGGCGCAGTCATCGCAGTACAGATATATAATAACTTATTGTTACTCTGACGGCAGTATCTGGTGCGGAACAAGGGGCGCAAAGGGCAACAATAAAGATAATACCGAGATATGCGTGTCGCTCGGCGGCAAAGCCGGCACGCCGCCCGCCGGCTGCCAGACTTACAGAGACGCTAATTATAAATTATCCTTTTAACAAGAAGCGCATTAAGCTGTTGGTACAAGCTCGGTTAAATCCGCTATTATAAGAACAATACCGATAATTATAAAGAGAAGAGATATTTGCAGGGCGTCTTTGCCGTAAAAAATATGTTGTCTCCACAACAAATAACGCGTCGGCAAACATATGGGCATATCAAAAAATATCACGCTAAGCTGTATTAAAAGACCGGATAAAATAGCGGTGCCGCCAAAACAGATAAATGGAGGCAGTTGCGTTTTAGAAATACAATATACTACGACAACAATGGGCAGTACAAAATATACCAAGATACTAAAAAGCGCGCCCAAAAAACCGCTAAAAAAATCTTTCATATTACCCCCGTTTATAAATAGATAATATTTATTTCGGAAAGCCTATTCTTGTTAGCGGCCAGTGGATGAACCAGACTTTGCCTTTAATATTTTCGCGCGGCACCGGGCCCCAGAAGCGCGAATCGCAGGATTGGTCCCTGTTGTCGCCCATGGCAAAATAAGCGTTCGGCGGCACGGTAACGGGCCCGAACTGGTCTCTTAACAAAATGCCGTAAAACTGCTCCAAATCGCGCTCTTCCCATTCTTTCTGATAGGTTAATTTGTCTTGCTTAGACTCAAAAGTATAACGCTGGTCCGCGCTGTAAATTTCATAACCGTGATCTTCCACTTTTTGGCCGTTTACGTAAAGCTGCGCGTCTTTGACCTGCACGGTTTCGCCCGGCAGGGCTATGACTCTTTTTACGTAATCGCGCCCGTACTGCGGCCCGCCGCAGTTAATCTGGTTTTTATCTTTTGCGGGAAAGGTAAAAACAATTATGTCCCCGCGCGAAATTTTATTAAACTCCAAAAACCTTATCTGCGTCAGCGGCATTCTGAAGCCGTAAGTAAATTTATTGACGAACAAATGGTCCCCCACAAGCAGCGTGTTTTGCATTGACGCCGACGGTATTTTAAACGCCTGTATAAAGAAAAACATTACAAAAGCGGCCAGCAGCGCGGAAAAATAAATAGTGTCCGCCCACTCATAATCTTTGTCAAAAAGTTTTAAAATTTTTCTTTCTTTCGCGCGCCAGGCGGCGGCGGCCGCCCAGACGGACAGGCCGGCTATTACAACTATTTTAAAAATCGTTTTGCCGGTTGACGGCTGCAGCGAGGACAAATCCCCGCCGGTGGACACAAAATCAAAAAGCCACAGCGCGAGCGCGGCGGTAATCGCCGCGAAAGCCGTGTGCAGCGCGTTAAAAATAATTTTATTTTTAAGCAGGTTTTTATGTTTTAAATATTTTGCCGCTCCCGCCCAGGCCAGCATTATAATGCCGATAACAAATAATCTGCTTTCCATTAGTACTCCGTCTTTTTTTTATTTGCGCTCCGCGTTCCTCTTGTTTCGCTCACTTCGTTCGCTTGGCTGTATGTTGAAAAATTTCTTCGGCTTTTGGACGATTTTCAATTTTTCCGGCCCTCGCCGTACGCTTCGCCTCTAGTACTTGCTCAGGCCGGAGAAAATTGAAAAGCGTCTCAAAATCCTGTGAAATTTTTGGAACGAACGACGGAACATCGGTTACGGCAACGATATATTTTAATCAACCTAAGTATAAACTTTCAAATGTTCCTCTGCGTAGTTGTTGCTTAATTCGGCGGAAATTTCTAAAGATTTGGAGCCGAATTCTTCTCTTAATTTTTTATTGTCCGCAAGCTCGCCCATTACGGCGGCCAGCATAACGGGGTCCTGCACATTGCATATAAATCCGTTCTGTCCGTGGCGGACGACATTGCGGTTATCGCCGGTATCGGCAGCTATCAGCGGCAGGCCGCAGGCCGCGGCTTCAAGCAGCGCAAGCGGCCTGCTTTCCGATGAGGACGGTAAAATAAAAACATCCGCGGCGTTTAAAAACGGCGCGATATCTTTTTGGTATCCCCAAAATTTAACGGCCTTTTTTACGCCCAGCGCGGCGGCCGCGGCGGCCAGATTTTCGCGTTCAGCCCCGTCGCCGACAAACCATAAAACCGCATTTTTTTTCTTACTATATATTTTAGCAAAACCGTCCAGCAGAAAGCGGTGCCCTTTAATTTTTTCAAGCCGCGCGACGGTAATGAAAATAATTTTATCTTCGCAATTCTGCTCCGCGCGCAGTTTTTGCCGCGCCGCCGCGTCCGGCCCGAAGCCGGTTACGGAATTTAAAATAACCTTAACTTTATTTTTATTATATCTCTGGTTGACGAGCAGGAAATCCGCCGTGCTGCGGGATTCCGCAAGGCTCATGGTATCCCTGCTTTTTAAAGCCGCGTCAACAAGCCGCAAAAATTTACTTTTGTTTTGGTAATTTGTATGCGGCGTGGTAAATAATTTAAAGCGGCCTTTCAGTGCGCGGCACATCTGTATCGCGCGGAAAAGCAGAGCGTGCACAACGTCGGGTTTGAAATCTGAAATAATTTTCTTAAGCCGCTTCAAATCGCGCGGCCGCGGCCAGTAACCCATTTCCAGGCTGACAACCTCAATGCCGCGTTTTTTAAGCTCGTCGGCATATAGACCCGAGTGTTTCAAACTTACTATTTTTATGCTATGATTTTTACTCAAGGGTATGGCAAGGCTCAGCAGCGCGTTTTCCGCGCCGCCCGCGGCCGTTGAAGTTATCACGTATAAAATCTTCATATATTATTAATTATAAATTATATTACGGTCTTGCCGTCGCAAATTTTTACTCAAAAATTGTTTTACAGGGTTTAATATGAGGACAAATCCGCATATTTTGGAAATAAACACAGCGCGCTGGCTTGCAGTGCTCGGCAGAAGATACGGCAAAAAAATGACAATTTGCCATATCCCCGACGAGGCGCTGGACGGCATTAAAGCCGGCGGGTTTGACGCCGTGTGGCTCATGGGCCTGTGGCAGCGGAGCCCGAGAGCGCTTGAAATAGCAAGAAGCCACGTTGAAATAGCCCGCGCGGTCAGTTTCCAGGCGTCTGGTTACCAGAAAGAAGATATTATAGCTTCCCCTTACGCCGTCTATGATTACAGCGTTGACCGCGACATGGACACCGAAGACGGCCTTATCAAATTAAAAAAACGCCTTAATGACCGCGGCATTATGCTGCTGCTGGATTTTGTAGGCAACCACTTTGCCGCGGACCACCCCAAAACTTTGACCGACCCCGACTTGTTTATTAATACGGGGACCACGCCGCCCGTTTCCCGCCCGGACTGGTTTTTTAAAACGGAAAACGGCGTTTATATAGCGCACGGGCGCGATCCGTTTTTTCCCCCGTGGACTGATACCGCGCAGCTCAATTACTTTAACCCCAAAACGCAGGATTTTATGCTTAAAACGCTGGAGCGCGTAGCGTCTTTATGCGACGGCGTGCGCTGCGATATGTCCATGCTCTCCCTTAACAAAGTGCATCACGACACCTGGTGGCAGTTTTTAAAAGGGGACAAACCGCGGGACGAGTTTTGGACAAAAGCCTTGTCTCTAATACGCGAAAAATATCCGTATTTTGTTTTTATAGCCGAAGTTTACTGGGGCCTTGAGTGGGATATACAGGAACTGGGATTTGATTATACTTACGATAAAGTTTTGTATGACAGGCTGCGGTTTTCAGAGGCGGAAAATATTAAAGCCCACCTCGGCGCAGAGCACCTTTACCAGATGCGTTCCATAAGATTTATTTCAAACCACGACGAAGAGTCCGCGTTAAAAGCTTTCGGGCGGGAGAAATCCCTGGCGGCCGCGGTTTTGATGTCAACTATTCCCGGCGCGCGCATGTTTTACATTCAGCAGGTTTTGGGTTACAAAACAAGTTTTCCCATACAATACGTCGGCCCCGTGGCGGAGCAGGATATAGATAAAGGCGTGCAGGAATTTTATTCCGGTATGCTGGCTATAACGAACAATCCGTCTTTCCACGGCGGGCAGTGGACGCTTAAACAGGTCTCGCAGGTTAATGACAGCGAAACTTACAAAAACGTTTTGACCTGGGAATGGGCGCAGGGGCTGGAATATAAACTGGTGGTTATAAATTATTCCGGCGTGCAGTCCGTGTGCAAAATACCGTTCAAGACAAAATACAAATCAATAATATGCGATTTTCCGGTAAAACAAACCGACCTGCCCGCGGAAGAAATTTGCAAAAACGGCATGACGCTTGAACTCAAACCCTACGAAAGCAGAATTTATACTCTTTATCTGTAACTATTTGTTCAGATTAAGCGGAATAATATCCTCAAGAAAATCTTTTTCGTCCTCAACTTTGAAAACCGCGCTGCCGTCTTTATTGTAATTATACTGCGCTTCCGTCATGTTCCCGTTATGGAGTTTTACGACTGGCCGCAATTTCCTGTCGAAAGAAAGCTCCTCTGAAGTTATAACTTTTTTACCGTTTATATAAAGCACTTGCCCCTCGGTCGTCTGGCGCAAAATATTATTTTCGTCTAACCAGAGTATTGAAATTTTTGTCTGATTTAAAAGCTGCTCTTTTGAAAGATTTGTCTGTTTATAATAACTTGTTTTGTCCGGAACTTTAAATCCTTTTGACATCAATTTATTTTCAATAAATTTTAACAGCGCCATATCAATGTTATTGCCGGCTTCTTTGCCCGCTGGCGCAAAATCTATTACGGCGACTACGGGTTTTCCGTCCGCGCCCGGCCGGAAAAACATATTAAATTTAAGGTCGCAGTGTTCAATTCCGTTCAGGTTAAGCTGCCTGAAAAAGTCAACAACTTCCAGCCACTGTATTTGCGTTATCGGATGTTTCTCAAACCGGGCGGCATACGCGGCGGACGCGGGATCGCCCGCGCTATACCCGCGCGTATCAACGGCGGTCATTATAAAAGGTTCGTAATCCTCTATGCTTATATAATGGGTATAGAAATAGGAATTTTTCAAATTCTCATATTGTTTGGTAATATCGCTCCGGATATTTTCCGGCAGGTCGCTGAATTTAATATCAGTGAGCTGCGGAATTTGTATGGCGGCGTTTTTATAATTTTTCTCAAGGGCCAGTTTATTTATTTTTTCCAAAATCTGTTTTTCTTCCGGCTCCGCGAATTTTATATAGTGCGTTATTTTGCCCTCGGCGTTTTTTAAAGCCCATACCGGTTTGGTATCAATCTGCTCCGCGGTTTTAAAATCGTATTTTTCCGCGGCCGGAGTTTCCGCGCCGTTTGGTTTTTTGGCGGACTCGGAATTAACCGCGGCAGATTCGTCCTCCTGCTGGGAGTTATTGGCGTTAAAAAGTTTTCTTGTCAGCCTATAAATATTCTGCGCGTTTGTTCCGAATGAAACAACTTTATCCTCTGTGCTGCCCGTGTGCATGGCTCTTACGTTTCCTTCTTTGTCAAGCAGCGGGCCGCCGCACGCGCCTTTGGAATCTATTTCCGGAAATTTGTACGGCATGGAAACCGTGTATTTGTCGCCCTCCAAAATCTTTTTGTCTTTAATGGGCATAAAATGCCCTTTGGGAAAACCGTAATAATCCAAAGACATATCCTTCTCCGGCCCCTGGACGGCAAGCTTTAACGGTATAGAGTATCCCATGGCTATTCTGGGAATTTTAAAAATAGAAATATCGGCTTTCTTGTCCACTGCTAATACTTTTACCGGATAATCGTAGGTTTTTTTAAGCATGGGGTCATACATATATACGCTCAGTTCTCTGCCTACGGTGCCGATGGTGTGCGCGGTAGTCGCGCCGAATAAAAATTTTTCGCCTTTGTAATTAAATTCGTACACAAATCCGCCCGCGTAACTGACCACTTTATCGTGTTTTGTTGAAAATCCGTATATCTGGAAAAGCGCGCTTCTTACCGCGCTCTCGGTTCCTTTTAAGTCTAAAATTGAAGAGGGGTATTTCAGATAGCGCGTATATCCGGCGCTGTTTTTTATATGGAATAAAACAAACTGCCCGTCTTTAAACAAATCATGAAATTCAAGATTTTTTAAGCCCGGGGACATATCAGCGTGCGAAATATCTTTTTTTGTCTGCGCGTCAATTATGTCATAGCCGGTAATCCTCTCGTCGGGCGCAATAAGGCCTATAACGTTGCCGGATACTTTCAGCGGGCTGGGCACGCTTTTGTCCGGCGCGTTTTGCGCTTCGGGGACGGCTATTTTTTTGAATGTGGTTTCTTTTTCCGCCGGCAGACCCCAGTCGGGCGTTCCCGTTGTCTTATTATTTTTGGAGTTATAAAATTTGGAGAGCAAATTAATTTTTTGCTGCCAGCCAATGTTAAGCATGAAAATTTCAGACTGAGTGATTGGCGGAGTCATGAGCGAAGTATTGCCCAATGCTATCTCTATCTCAAGGGCCCTTTTAGCGTCTCTTTCTTCTTTTGTAAGTTTTTTGAACGGGTCCCCGACGTAAATAGGCTCCGCGTCTTTTGCCGGCGCAATAACTGTTGCCGCCTGCGGCATTGGTATAACAACAGGTTTTACCTGCGGCCTTTGGCTGATTAGCGGCGCGGGCTGTATCGGCATTGCGGCAGGCATACTGTTTGTAACGGGACGTATGTTTGTTACCGGCTGATATTCCGGCATTATTTTTAAAGCGTTTGCGCCGTCTATTACCGGCCTCGGGCTGTTAAACGGGATTATTTTTGCGGACACGGGCGCCGGAGTAAAGTCCGCTGCCACGGGCATATCCGCGACGCGCACGCCGCCGGCTATGGAATAACCTACAAATAAATAATTTGCCGCGGTAATTATTTTGTCCGTAATCTCCGTCCTGCGGGCTTTGGAC
This sequence comes from Candidatus Elusimicrobium euhamitermitis, assembly GCA_031254225.1. GTDB lineage: Bacteria > Elusimicrobiota > Elusimicrobia > Elusimicrobiales > Elusimicrobiaceae > Elusimicrobium > Elusimicrobium euhamitermitis. Next base: position 1,645 of record JAIRUU010000029.1, on the reverse strand, counting down.
ATCATTTGCTGCGGGGTTTTTGTCTGCGGCGCGCCCAAAGAAGCTAGAGTGCTGCCTATTTCTTCCCTTAAAGCTTTATTATTCGCTTCGTCAAGGCCCTGTACAAGCGTTCTGGGATAAGAGTATAAATATTTCAATTCGTTTTGCATTGCGGCGGAAAGTTTTTTGTCTTCAGTTTTCAGAGCCGCGCGGGCAAGCTGCATTTCCGCTTCTATAAAAACGCGTTCGTGTATATACGGATTATGAAGAAGAGGGACTAAGATGACTTTTAACTGCTCCGGCCTGGCTATGCCTGCAAGATCACGGATAGTCTGAACGGCCTCCGCAGTCTTATCTGCCCGCGGCGACGGGTAAGTGCGGCGCATATTTGGCATTTCGGCCGAGCCCGGGTTAAAGCGGGAATATGCGGTCAAAAAAACGTCTGTGCTGTAAGGGTTGGCGGTATTTTTGCCAAACGGCAAAGGCCTGTAACCGGTATTATTCGGGGAAATATTGTCTGACAAAACGGATTTTAAAGCGGCAACGGCTTCCTGGCGGGACGCGTATGTCTGGCCAAAAGAAACGCCCGCCGCGCAAAAAACGGCAAGCAATAAACCGGTTAACCTTATAAGCGTTTTACTCATACTTATAAGATAAGTGAATAAAATTGAGAGAAAAAGGGCCTTTGGACCTATATTGCTATAGGTCTAAAGGCCTATGAGAACTAATTAAAAATATTTATTATTGTCTTAAGGATATGCTGCATTGACGCGTGAATGTCCTGATGTCCGAAAGCCGGCTCCCACTTCAAATTAGCCAGCTGGTCGCTGATTACAAAAAGCGCGGCGCACTTGGTTTTATAATGTTGCGCCACTGCAAAAGCGGCCGCGGCTTCCATTTCCACCGTCTGAACGCCGCCCGCCTGATAATGTTTAATCTCGGCCGCGGTTTCGCGGAACAGAACGTCGGTAGTCCATGTGGGGCCGTACTTGTAAGGCAGATTGTTTTTTTCAAAATCCGTTTTTATTTTATTTGTAAGAGCCGCGTCGGGATATGCGGAACCGGCAGGAGCGATATAGCTTGAAGACACGCCCTCGTCGCGCAGCGCTTCGCTGCAAACCACAATGTCTCCAACTTTTAAATATTTCTGCAAAGAGCCGGCGTATCCCGTCAAAACAAAATTTTTTGCGCCGAGGCCCGTCAAAACCTCCATCATCATCGCAAAAGCCGGCGCGCCCATGCCGAAGTTTGTCACAAAAGCGCAGTTATGTTTTTCAAAAGTATAAACGTCGCCCTCAAGGCCCAGTTTTGTGTATTTTGTTTTATAATTATTTTGGACGGTTTTTGTAAGCCCGCCAACGGGGCACATAATAATATTTTCCGGCAGCTCCATAAAAGTCTTGGTCTGCTTTAAAAAATTCGCCGCGTCCGAGACCGGCGCGTCCAGATATTTCTTCTCTTTGTTAAATAGCATAATTTTGTAAAATGTATTAACGCGGTAACACGCTTTTTTACATTATAACATATGGATGTTGTCGTGTCCGTTGTTCGTTCCAAAAATTTCACGGGATTTTGAGACGATTTTCAATTTTCTCCGGCCTGAGTAAGTATATAAGGCGAAGCATACGGCGAGGGCCGGAAAAATTGAAAAGCGTCCAAAAGCCGA
>JAIRUU010000107.1 GCA_031254225.1 Candidatus Elusimicrobium euhamitermitis | reverse complement strand
AAAATTGACCAAGGCATTTACGGCAAATGCGAATACTGCCGCGCGACGCTGCCCAAGAAAAGAATTAAAGCGCTGCCCTTTGCAAGATACTGCATAGTCTGCCAAAGTTCCAGAGAAGGCGCGGTATAATACTTTTACAACCCGACAAAACGGCTCCGATAAAACGGAGCCGTTTTTTATTTGTCCGCGTGCTTTTAATTTAATAAAATATATTTAAGAGGTTATTATGATAATTGACGATAAACTCCTCACGAGCATCCTGAAAAACACCAAAACGCCCTGGCAGAAAGAAATTGACGCAATCCTTAATAAAGCAAAACTTTTGAAAGGTATAACCAAAGAAGAGGCCCTTTCGCTTCTTATGGTTTCCGACGAAAAAAAATTACAAAAAATTTTTGACGCCGCAAAATTTGTAAAAGAAGAAATTTACGGCAACCGTCTGGTTCTGTTCGCGCCGCTTTACATTTCAAACATATGCGCCAACGAATGCCTCTACTGCGCTTTCCGCGTCTCAAATAAAACCCTCAAACGCCGCGCTTTGACGCAGGCGGAAATTGAAAAAGAAACCATTGAACTTTTAAAACAGGGGCACAAAAGAATACTCCTTGTCGCCGGAGAAGCGTACCCGGGCGGCGGCATGAAATATATTTACGACGCCGTTGACACAGTTTACAAAACCCGCTGGAACGGGCATAGTATAAGGCGCGTAAACGTAAATATCGCCCCTCTTTCCGCCGCGGAATTTAAAGAGCTTTCCAAACATAATATAGGAACTTACCAGCTGTTTCAGGAAACTTATCACGAAGAAACTTATAAAAAACTCCACACCTCAGGCCCTAAAAAAGATTACAATTACCGTCTGAGCGCGATGGACCGCGCGCTTGAAAACGGCTTGCATGACATAGGCATAGGCCCGCTGCTGGGACTGTATGATTATAAGTATGAAATTTTGGCGACGCTCAGCCACATTGAATACCTGGAAAAAAAATACGGCGTGGGTCCGCACACAATTTCAGTCCCGCGCATAGAGCCGGCAGAAGGTTCGGAGCTCAGCGAACATCCCCCGTACCAGCTTGCGGATACTGATTTTAAAAAGGTAATCGCCGTCCTGCGCCTCGCCGTGCCGTATACCGGAATTATTTTGAGCACGCGCGAAAACGCGCAAATGCGCAGCGCCGCAGTTGAACTCGGAGTATCGCAAATATCCGCCGGCTCGCGCACTAACCCCGGCGGTTATGAAGAGGGCAGCGCCGGCGCGCAGTTTTCTCTGGGCGACCACAGAACTCTGGCGCAGGTTATAGAAGATATCGCCGCGCATAACCATGTCCCATCGTTCTGCACGGGCTGTTACCGGCGCGGCCGCGTGGGTAAAGATTTTATGGACATTGCAAAACCTGGTCTTATAAAACAACACTGCCTGCCTAACGCGTTGTTTACTTTTGCGGAATATCTGCATGATTTTGCGGACGGCGCGCAGGCCGCGCAGGGTTTTGAACTTATTGAAAAAACCGTGGACGGACAAATTAAAGACAAAAATTTAAAAGAGCAGATTAAAAAAAATCTGGCTGAAATCCGCTCAGGCAAAAGAGATGTATATTTTTGAACCCGCTCGGCGCGGCATAATAAGCGCGCTTGAGCTGCGCGGCAGCGCGGCGCAGGCGCTGTGGCAGCGCGCTTACGCCGTGAGAAAAGAGCGCGCGGATAAAATTTTCCTGCGCGGGCTTATAGAATTTTCAAACGTCTGCGCCAAAGACTGCTATTATTGCGGAATAAGAAAATCAAACGTCTCTCTTCACAGATTCACCCTTACAAAAGAAGAAATTTTGCAGGCCGCGGCGCGCGCGCATGAGCAGCGCATGGGCTCGGTCACGCTTCAGTCAGGCGAAATTTGTTCGGAAAATTTTACTCTCTTTGTTGAAGACATCGTCAAAACCATAAAACAAAATTTTGATTTGAGAATAGTTTTATCCTGCGGCGAACAAAGTTACGAAACTTACCGCCGCTGGAAAACCGCCGGCACGGACAGGTATTTGCTGAAAATTGAATCTTCGTCGCCGCGGCTGTACGCCAAAATGCACCCGCAGGACGAGAATCATATTTTATTAAACCGCGTGCGCTGCCTGGAAGATTTGAAAAAATTGGGGTTTCAGACGGGCTCGGGCACAATGATAGGCCTGCCCAAACAAACGCTGGCGGATATTGCGGACGACCTGCTTTTTTTTCTGGACGCGGATATTGATATGTGCGGAATGGGCCCTTACGCGGAACATTCACAGACGCCGTTTTATGAACTGCGCGAAGAAACTCCTTCGCCGGAAAACAGATTATTTATGTCGCTCAACGCGGTGTCCGCGCTGCGGCTGCTCATGCCGGATATTAATATTGCCGCGGCCACTTCTTTTGACGCGCTGTCTTCGCGCGGCAAAGAACTTGCGGTAAGCGCGGGCGCAAATGTTATTATGTTAAATCTGACGCCGCGGCAAAACCGCGCGGATTACAGTTTATACGAGCGGCCCGAAGAAACGCTGGATAAAAATATTTTATCCGAGCTTAAAAAATACGGAGAAACCGTCGCCTACGGCGAAGGCGGGGACAGCCAAAGGTTTAGAGCAAGAAATATAAAATAAAAAGCCCCGTTTTTTCAAACGGGGCTTGGGTACTTAAAGCTTATTTCTTTTTAGCAGCTTTCTTCGCTTTTTTAGCGGGTTTTTTGCAGCCGCCGCATTTCTTCATGGCAGGCTTTTTGGCTTTTTTAGCAGGCATTTTAGCTCTCCTGAGATTTAGTTTTAACCTCAACAAAATAATATCACAAAAACGAAAAAATTGCAACAATTTTTTTATAAATTTCCGCCGCAAAAATTTTATTTTTATTTTTTGAGACGTAAATTACAACATTGACAGCGCGGTTTTAACTTTTGAAATTTTTGCAAATTTTAAATTTATTTTTCCGGCAATCCGCCGCGCAAAATTTTTAAAAATATTTTTCCGCCCTTTTTTAAGTTCCATTTCTATTTCAAACATACGTCTTTTTCTGCCGCCCGCGTTTATAAAAAAATCGTCAAAACAAATTTCCGCCTCAAAACTTTTTTTGATTTTATAAACCGTTCTTTTGTTTGTAACGGTAAAAATTTTTTTAATATTTTTATCGGGCAGGAATTGCAGCATTTCCTTTTTTGCAGCCGCGGCGTTAACGCTTTTAAGCCTGAAATTTTTCTCTCCGCGCGAAGCCAGGCCGCCGACAATTTCCGAGGCCCCTTTCAAAGTAAGAATAAATTTTTTATTTTCGCGCCGGAGCCTGCAGGAAATTTTATTTTCGGAATAATATTTTGCCGCCGAATCAAAATATATATCTTTTATCCCCCTGCGCGCCGGCCGGCCGGCGCGCGCCAAACCGCGCAGCGCGCCTAAAAATATTTTAAAATCCCGCGGAGTTTTTGCCGCCCATTTAAATTCATACTCGCGTTCCATAAATAAAATTCTACAATATCTTTATAGTTGATTATTAACAGGGGATAATATTATGACAAGACAACCTACTTCTTTAGGCTGCTTTCTCTGCGGAAGAAACAACCCGCACGGCCTGCGCGTTTCCTGGACGCAGGACAAAGAAACAAAAACAGTGCTGTGCGAAACTGAGATTTCCGAGCACTACCGTTCTTACCCTGGCATAGTGCACGGCGGCATAGTTGCCGCGCTGCTGGACGAAACTTCTGGCCGCGCTATTTTAATGGACAACGGGCCGGACGCGCTTATGGTAACATTGAAACTTGAAATAGTTTATAAAAAAATTACGCCGACAAACACAAAACTTAAAATTTATGGCCGCGTTAAAAAAACAGGAACAACCAAAGCGGTGGTTGAAGGCGAAATTGTCCTGCCCGACGGCACCGTCAGCGCGGCGTGCAGCGCAATAATCATGAAACCGCCGCAGGGCATTTTGTCCGCCTGGACAGAAGAAGAGGAAGAGTGGAAGAGGACGACCGTTAGAGAGTAATATATAGGTATAATAGTTTTATGACCATATTTTCACGGCTTTTCAAAATGTTTCTGCTTGTGGTTTTTGTGCCGCTTATACCGGTAAGCATGCTTGTGTTTTATTACCAGGGTTACGCCAAAAACAATATTTTAGAAACGCATGACAATCTTGCTAAAATGGCCTCCTCTTTCATGGCCCAGCACATTGACGATATGGCCTGGCGTCTGTCTTTTGCCGGCGGCATTGAAAAAAATTTAAACAATAAAACCGACACGCTGCAAAAGCTTGAAGACGCGCTTTCCGCCAACCCCGACTTTCTTATGCTCGCCGTGCTGGACGAAAACGGCAAAGAAATTTATAAAGCCGGCCCCAAATATATAACCGGTCCCATGGGCGTTTTGGATTTGTCCGAAGACGAGTCTCTTGATTATATAAGGAAGCAAAACCGTCTTAACGTAAGCAGTTTTGACACTAAATTAGGCCTGCCCATAGCCGAATTTATTTATCCTCTTAAAAACGGAAAATTCATTTTCGGCGTGGTAAGTTTTTATAAACTTTGGAACAGGATTGAGACCACAACAATAGGCTCCACCGGCAGGCTTTATCTTATCGCGAAAAACGGAAATATTTTTATGTCAGACCGCGGAGAAGGGCAGATTATTTCTCCCTACCGTCTTAACTCCGCTATTTTAGGCGGCGGCAAACTGCAGAAAAATCTAAAAGGGTACGACGGCACCGCTTATATAGGCGCGATAGAGCCCTCGCCGGTCGGGGACGCGTTTATAGCCGTTTTGCAGCAAAAGAATGAAGCGTTTAAATCAATAAACGCTATCACGGCGTTCCTGCTGTTCTTTATAATTGTCACGGCGCTGCTTGCGTATTTCGCGGCCTATTCTTTTGCGGGAGGCATAGCAAATCCTATTACCGCGCTGACGGCCGGCGCAAAGCGCGTTGCAAAAGGGAAATTTGACGCGCCGGTGGAAAAAGATTCCGCCTGGGCGGAACTTAATACTTTAATTGATTCTTTTAACGCCATGACTCTCGCCGTAAAAGATTACCGCGACCTGCAGCTGAAGCAGCAGGTCAGCGAAGTTAAAGAATTTATTTTTAAGGCGGTAGCGCATGATTTGCGCGCGCCCGTGCTCGGTCTGCAGGGTTATGTTGAGCTGCTGCAAAGCAGCAAATTTACAAAAGAAGAGGAACGGGAATATATAGCCGTCATGAAGGAAGCGCTTGCCAATCTTTCCGTGCTGCTTGAAAATATTTTAGACGCTTCAAAACTTGAAACGGGAATGCTCAAACCCGTCAGAAAAAACTTTAACGCCGGCAATTTTACGCGCAAAAATATTGACATAATAAAACCCGCCGCCGCGCAAAAAAATATTGAGCTGCGCGTAAAAATTAAAAGCGCCAAACCCGTTTTCGGCGATGAGAAACTGCTGGCGCGCGTGCTCAGCAACCTGTTGACCAACAGCCTGAAATTTACCGCCGCCGGATTTATAGCGGTAACTTATGACCATGACGGTAGAAACGCTGTTTTTTCCGTTGAAGACACGGGCCGGGGCATTGAGGAAAAAGAAATGAAAGCGGTTTTTCAAAAATACCATAAGACGGAATCTTCCAAAGGCTACGGCCTGGGACTTACCATAGCAAAACAGATTGTGGCCGCGCACGGCGGCGCGATAAAAGCGCGGCGCCCGCAATCAGGCAAAGGCGCGCTGATAACTTTTACCATACCGGAGAACGTTTAAATGATTGTATTCTGGCGTTTGCTTTTTGCTTTAATGCTTACAGACCTTGTTTTCCAGCCCAAGAAATTTTACGACTGGGAAATGAGGAGCGCGGCCGCAAAATTTATACATCTTGCAATATTTTTTATTTTAGCCTATGCGTTTAATTTTAAATATCTTGACGTAACGTGGTTTCAAATCGGGCCGCTGGCGTTGAACGGCATTGCGTCGCTGGTATTATTTTCAGTTTTGCATTACGCGCTTGACCTTATTTTTGAACGGCCGGACGATTACCAAAACGGCATGCCGCGGACCGTAAAAATAATATGGCATAAAATAATGATGGTGTGGGCGGTTTTCATAATATCGCCGGACATCGGGCTTGCCGAAGGTAGAAATTTATTTCCCGAGCCGTGGCTGATAGCCGCCTGCGGACTGATTTTGGTAACGGGTCACGCAAAAAATATAATATGCAGTTATGAATTTGATTTTTACAATATAAAACAAGCGTCGCCCGACGAAGTCTATTTTACCGCTCTGCAGCGCGCCGTTATGTACGGCTTTTGCCTTATGCCGGGTTATTCGTGGCTTTTGTGGTGCGCGGCGTGGTTTGGCTTGTCGTGGTACGCGGTCTCGCGCAGGTTTTTTGACGTATCAAAATTCAGCCTTTACTACGGCGCGGTATTCGCGCTTATAACCGGCGTACTCGTCAGAATAATAATTTATATCTTATGAATCTAAAAGAACAGTTAATAAAAGAGGCCAAATTTGCTTTTCTTGACACGGAAACTACCGGTATGTCCCCCGTCCAGGGCGCGCGGATTTGCGAAATTGCCGTCGTTATAAACGGAGCGCAGACCGCCAAAGAAGAGTTTGCCGCCGTATTAAACCCGGGCGTAATCATACCTCAGGAAGTTATAAATATACACGGCATTACAAATGCCATGGCCGCCGCCGCGCCGCGTTTTGAACATATCGCGCCGCGTCTGGTTGATATGCTGGACAACGCCGTGATAGTCTGCCATAACGCGGATTTTGATATTCCGTTTCTTGCCTATGAATTTTCTTTATGCGGGCTGCGCATACCGCAAAGCATGGTGCTGGACACGTTAAAATTTTCCCGCAAACACGGCGGATTTAAAAAAAATAATTTGGGGCATATTGTTACGGAACTGGGCCTTAGCAGCGAAGGCTGGCACCGCGCCATGGCGGACGCTAAAATGACAGAAAAAGTTTTTTACCATTTTCTTGCCAAATTTATAGCCGCCGGCGCAAAAACAGTGGGCGATTTGGAAGACCTGCAGCTGCGCAAAATTTGAGATAATATATATAAGCCTTTCCCCTCGCCCCCTGCGTGGCAGGGGTAGGGGTGAGGGGCAGCGCAAGCTGGGGAAAAAAGTTCCATTTTTTGCGCCGAGTTTTTCCAGCCGGATACGGCGCATATTTGTGTACATGTTGAGTATAAAATCTTCACCTGTGTCCTCTCACGTTTTCAGCTTCGCTGAAACGGCGGGGCCTGAAGGCCCCTGACTAGTTTATACGCCCGCAAGGTTTTGCGGGCTTTTAGGGAGAGGAAAGTCATTAGGAGGACGGAGTCTGCATATGAAAAAAGTAATTTTGATTATCCGCGACGGCTGGGGCCGGCGCGAGCAATATAAATATAACGCCGTAAAACAGGCAAAAACGCCTAATATAACAAAATATTTAAACGACTGTCCCAGCACGTTTTTGGAAGCTTCGGGCGAAATGGTCGGCCTGCCGGCTGGGTACATGGGCTCGTCTGAAGTCGGCCACTTAAATCTGGGCGCGGGCAGAATTGTTATACAGGAACTCAAAAGATTAAGAGATACTATTGAGGACGGTTCGCTGTTCAATTCCAAACCTTTTAAGGCCTGCATTGATAACTGTTTAAATAAAAATTCCGCGCTGCATGTCATGGGCCTTGTGCAGGACGAAGGCGTGCACGCGCATCAGGACCATTTGTACGCGATAATTGATTACGCCGCCAAAAAAGGAATTAAAAAAATCTACGTCCATTTTTTCGCAGACGGGCGCGATACTCCGCCCAGGAGCGCGCTCGGTTTCGTGCGCCAGCTGGAAGCGGAAATTAAAAAAGCGGGCGTCGGCCAGATTGCCACTTTGGCAGGCCGTTACTATAATATGGACCGCAGCGAAGACTGGGTTTTGACTGACAAAGCTTACGCGCTTATAACTGAAGCAAAGGGCGTCCGCACCGTCAAAAACGCGGAGGAAGCCGTTAGTGTTTCCTACGAAAAAGACAAAACGCCCGACGGCACAGATATGGTGGATGAATATATTCCGCCGACGGTTATCGGCGATTATAAAGGCGTTTCCGACGGGGACAGCGTTATATTTTTCAACTTCCGCCAAGACCGCGCTATTGAGTTAACCCGCGCTTTTATTGATAAAGATTACCCCGGCAAACGCGCAAAGTTTGTGCCCGTGGTATTTTGCGGACTGACAAAATATTATGATTCTTTTGAATTTAACGCGCTGCCTTCCATGACGGAAGGCGACAGCATGAATAATCTGCTTGGCGAAATTTTGGGCGCAAAAGGTTTAAAGCAGCTGCGCATTGCTGAAACGCAGAAATTTAAACACGTCACGTCTTTCTTTAACGGCAAACTTATAAAACCGTTTGCGGGCGAGGACAGAATTGAAATCAAAGGACGCTTTGACCCCGCCACTTTTGCGGAGCACCCTGAGATGGAAGCTTTTATCGTCGCGGACAAAACCGTTGAACAGATTAATACAAAAAAATATGATTTCATTTTGGTTAACTTTGCCAACTGCGATATGGTGGGCCACACGGGCAATATGAAATCCGTAATCTCCGCCGTGGAAACCGTAGATATTTGCGCCGGAAAAGTGACGGAAGCGGGCCTTGCAAACGGCTACTCCGTTTTAATAACGGCTGACCACGGCAACGCCGAACTTATGTTTGACGAAAAAACAAATATGCCCAAAACCGCGCACACCTGCGCCCTGGTGGAATTTATTTATGTTGATAAAAACGTCAAAGGCGTTGAGCTTGAAAGCATGGGCTGCCTGGGCGACGTTGCGCCGACCATACTTGATATCATGGGCATAGAAAAACCAAAAGAAATGGAAAGACGTTCGCTGATTATTAAATAAATTATTTATTTGATTTTATAAACGCGCGCCGTTCCGTCGCCGCCGGCGGCCAGGTATATTCCGCCCATAGACTGGCATACTTTGTCATACAAACTATCTTTATTAGGCGCGGCTATATTCGGCGTATAACATTCAATGGAACCCGGAGCGTCTGAGTTATTTAATATAAAACTCAGCCCTCCTCCTTCCGGAAGTTCTCCGAACACTCTTTGTCCGTTGTGTCTGCCCGCGTTGAGCAATATGTAATTGGACCCGGTAAGGTTCCCGGTGGTCGTTATTTTTTTTATGTCTGCAATAAAAACGTCTAAATCGCCCATATTTGCGGTATATTGTCCGTTTTCAAGATAAAATCTTTCCTCCGCCTCCGCCAATGATTTTAAATTTACATACAGGGCCGAATATCTTGATTTTAAAACGGAAATACGGTATTGCGGAACGGCTATGGCCGCCAAAATTCCTATTATTAATACGACGACCAAAAGTTCAATAAGCGTAAAACCGTTATATATTTTCTTCGTCATATAGAAAATATATAAAATTCTGATTACGTCGGGAGCTATGTAGTCTAAATACTTTTTTCTTATCTAAAATAATTACACCTTCCGCCTTAACGCCGCGCGGCAATATCCGCGGAGCGGACATCTGGGGTAAAAATTAAATAAAAAAATCTCCGGACTTTTTGTCCGGAGATTTTTTATATAAGCATTAAAACAGCTTTATTCTAAAGATATATTATAAGCTATTAAATTGCCCATATCACCTGACGGATCTCTTTTCCCGCCTAAAAATTCACATATATTTCCGTCTTTTGTCATAGGAGCAGAACAGTATATATAAGGATTTCTGATTTTTTGAGAACCAAAATCAGACATATAAAAACTTTTATCCAGAGGCGTTAAAAATATTGTGTAACCAGTATTTTTTACGCCTCTTAGATAAAACTCATATTTATCCGTAATAACACATTGCGTATAATTATCTTTTTGCGGCAATGTAATACACGGCTTAATAGCCCCGCCCGGAACTTCAATATTAAGTTGTTTGAAAGTAGCGACAGTATGGTTTTTGTCAAAATATCCCCTCTGCGCCTTGACTATTTTTTTATAAGTATCAAATGCCGTCCGTAATTCCGCGGACACTACATCTTTTTTCTCCACTGACTGCGCTGGGGTAGATTCTTGTTTTTTACAACCCAAAAATACCGCCGCGCATATTATCGTAAAGAGAATAATTTTTTTCATAAATAGTCTCATTTTATTTTCCCGCGCCGCAGCATTTTTTGTATTTTTTGCCGCTTCCGCACGGGCAGGGGTCATTGCGGCCTATATCTTCGCCGGTTTTTCTTACCGTCTCAATTTTAGGACCCGCGTTTTCCTGTTTCAGTTCCGCCTCGTGTTCTTTGACCCACTTTTTCATGGCTTTGGCGTTTTTAAAATCAACGCCGTCGCGCTCCATGCGTTTGGCAATTTCAACAAACTTGGCTTTGACCGCAGGATTGGCCATTTGCCGGCGCATGGGGCCCGGCAAAGACAGAAGTTCCCGCTCAATGCGCTCCTCAATAGTTTCCTTTTTCTCAGGTTTTCCCGTCTTAACCGGCGCGTTTTGCTCCGGCGCGGCTGCGGGAGGCCCGCTTGTTTCTTTTTTCTTAAAAATATTCCAAAACATTTATCTCTCCTTCAAAACTTTAGTAATTATTTCCTTGATTATACCGGCTTTTTCAAAATACGTCGCGTTCTCGTTAATTATAATTCTGTTCGGGTGCGCCTGCCAGACTTCTAAAATTTTACGGTCAACTTCCAGCGCGCCTTTCAAATCCTCGGTACGCACGGACGTGGATTGGTAAAAATTTTCGTTCCTCGGCGGGGACAGGTGAATAACCATATAGTATCTTTTCAGTTCTTCCTCTATCGTCGTATTCATGTTTTTAAAAAAATCTTCCGCGCCGTAAGGCCAGTAAACGGCGCCGTCCAAAGTGCCGCGGTCGCAGATTATAAGTTCTGCCTCCGGCGCAATTTTTTCCGCCATTTCTTCCAGTTCTCTGGAAACAAAATAAATAATTCTCTGCGCGTGGTAAGTGTGCGGCGCGCTGCCGTCTTTGCGCGGGAAGCCGCCGCTGTAAATGAGCGTCGCGGCCTCTTTAACAATTTCCACCCTGGCGCCGAAATTTTCTTTTATTATTGACAGTGCCGTGGTCTTGCCGCCGCTCGGGCCGCCCGTAAGCACTATTTTTTTCTTCATTCGGTTATGTCTCCGCCAAGTTCGTTTTCTTCGTCCGCAGACGGCGGCGCCGGCGCTTCGGGCGCGGCCTTTAAGTCAAGAATATGAATAAATCTGTCTCTTAACGCTTTAAACTCTTTCATCTTATCCGCCGGCACTTCCCCGACGGAAGCATTACGGTTATGCATTGCAAGGAAATCCATATATTTCACGCCTTCCCTTATTCTGAAATCAAGGTGCGGGCCCGTCGCAAGCCCAGTTCTGCCGACGAAGCCCACCACTTTGCCCTGGCGCACATGCTCGCCTGTTTTTACGTTAAAACCTTTCAAATGCCCGTAACAGGTGGTGTAATTATTAGGGTGGTTTATTTCTATATAATTGCCAAACCCGCCCTCAACGCCCGCGAATTTTACGACGCCGTCCGCCACCGCTTCCACCGGCGTGCCCAGGGGCGCGGCATAGTCAATGCCGAGATGCGGCCGCCTTATGCGCAGTATCGGGTGCATGCGCGAACGGCTGAAACGGGACGTTATTCTTACGCCTTTAAAACTGATGGGCGACTTTAAAAACATCCTTTTGCTTATCTTGCCGTCTTTATCAAAAAAATCGCTTTCAAAATTAAAAGCGTAATTTTTGCCTGCGCCGACGCCTTCATATTTCGCGGCAAGTATGCGCTGGTCAACAACCAGATTAGTGGCTGCGGTATAATCTTCTTCCCAAATCACGGAATAATCGTCGCCGTTTCTGGTCTCCGTATTAAAATCAATATTCCATGAAAATACGTCGGTAAACGCAACGATAAGCGGCGCTTCCATGCCTTTTGAACGCATGGAATTAAAAAGAGAATTTCTTATTTCGCCGCGCGCGGTCCTCACGCGCGTTTTGACTTCAATGTCAATAATGCCTGCGACCAGATGTTCCCCGCCGATGTTCGCCACATAGTAACGGCTCAAATCCCGCGTGACTACAAGCAGTTTAAAGTCCCCGTCGTCGCCGGTAAAAAGCATATAAGAATCATGCTTTCTCAGCTTACGCGTCTGCATAACGCCGTCAAGTTTATTGACTATAGCCAATATCTGCAGCCTATCCATACCCGCGGATTCAAGACGAGTATAAAGCGGAGTGCTTTCAAAAGATTCCTCTTGAACGGAAACGGCGGGAAACGCGTTTACGTCGGACAGCATTTGCTTTTCTTTAAAATCTCTGTCTTTAACGTAAATGAAAACGCCGCACGCGATTATGGCCGCCAGAAGAAAATAAAAAATTATTTCTTTAACTTTACAGTAGCCGCGGTAAAAGGCGGAAAAGAAATTTTTTATTTTTTGCATCTTTTAGCGTCCTCTTATTTCTGATCTTTAAGATATGAGCACAGCGCTATTGAATTTAATTTTACCGCCGGCGCGTCCGCCCTGGAAGGTAAAATAACGGGAATTTTCGGACCAGCGACAATAGTGGCCGCTTTTACGCCCTCGCCGAAAAAAGCCAGCGTTTTATAGACGGTGTTCGCCGCGTCCAGGTCAGGCAGAATTGCAATATCCACGTCGCCTGGAATCTGCACGTTGCTTACGCCCTTCTCAGCCGCAAGCTCTTTGGAAAACGTCATATAAATATCATACGGGCCTTCAACAACGCAGTTTTTGATTTTGCCTTCTCTGTTCATATTAACCAACGCCTGCGCGTCAACGGTGCTGGGTATTTTCTCATTAACTTTTTCCACCGGGCAGACTATGGAAACTTTTGGGTTTTCCACGCCCAGCTTTTTCATGATGCCGACGGCGTTTTCAATAATTTTAACTTTCTGCTCAAGCGTGGGCGCAATCAAAACCGCAGAATCGCTGACGACAAACATTTTTTTATACCGCGCGGTTTCAAAAAGCACAAAATGCGTAAGCAGCGCGCCTTCCGGCACCAAACCGGCCTCTTTATTTAAAATAGCTTTCATATAATATTTTGTGTCCACAAGGCCTTTGACAAGAAAGTCGCCGTTACCTTTTACAATCTGCTCCACCGCCAGATTACACATCGTCGGCACATCGGTACACTCAATGAAAGTAAATTTTGTTTCTTTAAGGCCCGCGTGTTTCATCATTTCTTTAACCCGCGCCGTAGGGCCTATTAAAATACCTTCGGAAATAAGACCGTCGTCGTCGGCCATTTTAATAGCTTCCAAAACTTCTTTATTATTTGCGCCGGGCACCACGACGCGGTTGCTTTTACCTTTTACCTTGTTCACAAGGTCGGCAAAACTTTTGAATTTCATGTTGTAATTCTCCTTTAGATGTATGTCTTAATTATTGAAGGCGTTTTTAAAGCGCGCTCCGCGGCTTCGCGCAGCGCGGCTTTTTCGTCCCCGCCAGCGTATATAAAAAATTTGTCCGTTATAAAACGCGTGTATTTTTTAATTTCTTTGACAAAATATTTTGAGTATGCCAGCCCGCCGGTCAGAATAATGCCGTCGGCCTTGCACTCAATAACAACGGCCATGGCCCCTATTTCTTTGGCAATCTGGTAAATCATGGCGTCATACGCTTCTTTAGCTTTTGCGCGCGTGCAGAAAATAGCGGAGCCTTCTTTTTTTCTGCCCGTCTTAATAAAATTTTCCAAATCCTGTATATCCGCAGTTCCGGTGTATGCAATCATGCCGCCTCTGCCGCGCATTTTAAGACGTATTTCTTTTAAAGTATATTTGCCGCTGAAACACATTTGAGTAAGCGCAAGACTGGGGATAATGCCGCTTCTCTGCGGCGTCATCGGGCCCGCGCCTTCAAAGCCGTCGGACACGTCAACCATGCGGCTCTTTTTATGCGCTGCCACGGAAACTCCCCCTCCCGCGTGAACAACCACAAAATTGCAGTTCTCGTATTTTTTGTCCAGCTCGTTCGCGGCAAGCCGCGCAACGCGTTTATGGTTAAGCGTGTGCAAAAAAGACTGCCTCTGTATTTCCGGCATGCCGGTATAACGTGCGAGCGGCTCCATTTCGTCCACCACAACAGGGTCCGCTATAAACGCCGGTATTTTAAGCGGGTCCGCAATTTCTCTTGCCAAAACGCCGCCCAGGTTGCTCGCATGTTCGCCGTTGTAACTGTTTTTTAAATCTTCAAGCATGACGGCGTTAACTTTATAAACGCCGCTTTCAATGTGTTTCACAAGGCCGCCGCGGCCTATAACGGCGTCTATTTCTTTTAAATTAACATTATATTTTTTAAGCGTGTCCAGCAAAAACTTTTTCCTGAAAGGAATTTGGCAGGCAATTTTTTTGCCGGTAAAAGCGTTGAGCTGGGCCGGCGAATATCTGGAAATAGTTTCAAAAACCGGTTTGCCGTCTTTATAATAACCGATATCGTCAGACGTTGAACCAGGATTAATTACCAGAATATTGTATGTCATATTTACAATTTTAGCAAAAAAGGTTGTAGAACAACCCTAACCTGATTTTGTGCAACGCAATTTTTTAAAATTTTAATTTTTTTGCGACGAGCATAGCCGACAAGCGGAACCTATGAAAGGAGCAAAAAAGTTAAAATTTTAAAAAATTGCTAAGCCCGCAGGGTTTGCCGGCTTTTTGGCAAACGCAAAACAGGTTAGGGTTGGTCTATAACCTTTAGAAATTTTTTGACAGCGAAGAGCTGCCCGCGCGTAAGATTTGCGCACGCCAGAATTTCACGCGCGGCGGCCGTATCTTTAAAATATTTTGACGCGGTTTTAACTACAATTTCAACGTCTTCTTTTGACGGGATTTCCCTGTCGGTTTTAATTTTTAACTTCTTAAATTTATGCTGTTTGCTTATTTCATAACAAACCAGCGTAACCGCCTGCGCGAGATTTATTGACGGCTGCGCGGCGGCGGACGGAATATTTAAAACAGCGTCGCACAGCGCAATATCTTCGTTGCCGAGCCCTGTTTTTTCCGGACCGAAAACCACGGCCGTTTTCCCGCGCGGCAATTTCAAATCAGGCAGAAAAATAATTTCTTTTTCAATATTTCTGTTTTTCAGGCTGGTGGTGGCGTAAACAAAATTACAATCTTTCACTGCGGAGGACAGGCTGTCAAAAACTTTTGCTTTCTTTAAAATTTTCTCCGCGCCTACGGCGGACACGGCCTCTTCCAGCACGGGAGGGTGCGTGTTAACAAGCCGCAAATCGCTGATCCCAAAATTAGCAATAGCGCGCGCCGCCGCGCCTATATTATTTGGGTTTCTCGGACGTACCAGAATTATTGTTATCATTTTGTTTTTTATTTTTGTTTGCGGCCAGAGCAAGTATAATCCCGCCTATGCACATTATTGCTATCATCTCCGGCGTAAAGAATGATCCGCCTCTTGAACTACCATATCTGCCGCCGGAAGTACTCAGATGTGATAAATTATAGCCGGAAAGATATGACCACTTCAACACGGTATATCCTAATCCGCCCAGCGAAACAAAAAATATCACAGGCCAGCTTTTAAAAGAAGCTCCCAAAATCCAGCCTCCAATCAGAATATAAACAAAAAGTTCTGCTTTTTCCATTTATTTATTCAAAGCCTCCGCGATAATTTCCGACAGCGACGGGTGGGCGAAAACTATGTTTTTAAGCCGCGCCGTTGTCATGCCCGCGGCCATGGCGACGCTGAAAATATGTATCATTTCCGACGCGTTAGCGCCGGCTATCGCGGCGCCTAAAATTTTGCCGGAATTTTCTTCCGAAATAATCTGTATCTGCCCGTCCGTTTCTTCCTGCGTCAGCGCGCGGCCGTTGGCGGCGAAAAACGCGCGGTTGACTTTTACTTTATAACCTGCTTTTTCCGCCTGCGTTTTGTTTAGGCCTATTGAAGAAATTTCAGGATTTGTATACATGGCGCGCGGGATTAAATTGTTGTCGTAAATTTCTTTGTGCCCCAGCGCGTTTGCGGCCGCAACTTCCCCCTGCCGCGTCGCCGCGTGGGCCAGAAGGCATAGGCCTGTAACGTCGCCCGCAGCGAAAATATTTTCTTTAATTTGCATGGTCTGCGGGTTGACTTCCACGCCGCGGCGGGTCCAGCTTACGCCGATATTTTCAAGGCCCAGCCCGCCCAAATGCGCCGCGCGGCCGACTGCGACCAAAACAGCGTCGCTCTCCAAAACTTCGCCGCCCGCAAGAGTAATAAATTTTTTACCGTCTTTAACCTCAAACTTTTCCGCCGTCTTGCCGGCCAGAATATTTATGCCGCGCTTGGCAAAAGAATTGGCCAGAACGCGCGCCGACGTTTCATCTTCGCCGGTTACAAGAGCCGGCATCATCTCCACAATATTAACTTTTGCGCCTAAAGAATTGAAGAGAGACGCAAACTCGCAGCCTATAACGCCGCCGCCGATAATAGTGACGGTTTTAGGCAGTTCTTTAATATTAAAAACCGTTGAATTGTCCAAAATATTATGGCGGTGCTCCTCAAATAACTGCGGTATAAAAGAGTGCGTGCCCGCGGCTATAATTGCGGCGTCAAAAGGAATTTTTTGACCGTTAGTTTCAATCTCTTTATCATTTAAAAATTTGGCTTCGCCGGTTATAACATTAACTTTTTTGGCTTTAAGCAGCGCGTTTATGCCGGCCCGCAGTTTGAGGATAACTTCTTCCCGCCGCGCGGAAATTTTTTGCCATGACGGGGTTGCGCCGACATTATCTTCCTCGGCCAGATTTTTTAAACCGGCGGCAATGTCAAACCTGTGCGCGGCGTCCAGCAGAGATTTTGACGGTATACAGCCGCAATTTAAGCAAACGCCGCCTATGGCGTTTTTTTCAATTAAAGTAACATTTGCGCCCAAAGACGCCGCTTTAAGCGCAGCCGGATACCCCGCCGGCCCCGCGCCTATAACAACAATATTTTTAGTCATAAAAACTCCTTTTCTATTTGTTATATAATACCATGTATGGGTGGGAATGAAAAGCCAAGCTATCTTGGCCACAGGGAAAGAATTAAAAATAAATTTCTGCAAAACGGCCTTGACGGTTTTATGGACCATGAGGCGCTTGAGCTTTTGCTGACCTACGCCATACCGCGTAAAGACACAAAACCCATAGCGTGGGATTTGATCAAAAAATTCGGCTCCCTGTCCGCCGTGCTGGACGCGCCGCTGCACGAACTTACCTCCGTTTCCGGCATAGGAAAAGAAAGCGCGCTCTACCTAAAATTACTGCGCGGCATTTTGAAAAGATACACTTATGACATCGTCAAAAAAGCTGACGTTATAAAAAGTCCGGAAGACGTAGCCAACTACTGCCGCGCTTCGCTCGCCGCGGATAAAGACGAAATTTTTGAAGTCATTTATCTTACCATAAGAAATACCGTTATAGGAACGGAAGTTCTTTCCGTCGGCGCCATAGACCGCGCAAGCGTTTCCCCGCGTAAAATTATTGAAGGAGCGTTAAAAGCAAAAGCCGTGGGCATAGTGCTTGTCCATAACCATCCGTCCGGCGATCCGGAAGCTTCCCATGAAGACATTACTTTTACCGAAGATGTGGTTAAAGCGGCAAAAGTAATGGGCATTTTAGTGCATGACCATATTATTGTAGCCAGCACCGGATATTACAGCATGCGCGCCAAAAACCAAATCTGAAAACCGCCGTTTTTTGACTGCTGCCCTGTTACCCTCCGCCATTTTTCCTAAAAATTTTTACGTCTGAGAACAACATAGTCTTTTTAGTTATTATTAATTACTGTTATTGTGCCAAAAATATAGTAGCATATCCTTTTCAAGGAGATAAAATGCACAGGATAAAATTAATTTTTGCGGTTATATTTTGTTCATTGGCTTCTTCATTATTTTCTGCCACCTTTTCTTTTGAAACGGAAGACGAAGATAATGAAAAGGTCAATTTTTTTAATATAGGTCTTGAAGCGTATCGTTTTGAAGAAACGAGCCGCGGCGCGGCGGAACAAAAAGACGCAGGCTATTTTAAGGGCGCGTTTTTAAAATTTACTACCTATAAGCCTTTCGGCTGGCTTTCACAAACCACGGACAATTTTTTTACTTTTGAAGCCCGCTACGCGCAAAGCAATGACATAAAAAGAAGCGGGCCTATTACTATATATAACACTATCGTGCCCGTTGTGGATATGTGCGGCGGCGGTTCATGCGGAGCGACCAGCTACTTAGCGCCCTATTATCCCGACTTTTATGACCCTAACGCAAAACGCGGCCAATGGGCGCTGGAATTTAAAGGCATGGGCGGTAAAAAACTGATAAACACGGAGTATTGGAATTTGGAAGGGTCGCTGGGGTTAGGATTTAGAATGCATAAAGATACTACGGAAGCTCCATCACCTGATTTTATAACCATGGGTAAAATGAGCACAAGTTATTTGTATCTGCCTCTCGGGCTCAGCACGCAAATAAAAACCGGCGCGGCCAAAATCAAAATAATGGGGGAATTTGACTGGGTGTTTATAGCCACCAAAAAAACCGGCTCAAAATATATTTTTACCGAAAGCGGACAATGGTATTTGGGAGGCATCCCCATGTACGGGCCTGCAATTATGGAAAGTTCCGGCAATGATTTCAGTTCCAGCGGCCTTGGTTACAGATTATCGGCAGACTGGGACATAGACGCTGGGCCCATAGGCATAACGATTTCGCCGTATTACAGGCTCTGGTCAATAGGCAAATACAAGGCTAAACGGCTTACCAACGGCTATGCTTATTGGGCGTGGCCGGATGGAAAAGAGATGACGGCGTCTTTTCCTAAAACAACCACTCGGGAGTATGGCCTTCAATTATCAGTAGCTTTTTAAAATAATATATAACCGTGCCTGCGCTAAAATGCGCCGGCACGGTTTTTAACGCTTTTTTGACCGTATTTTTACAAAAAGCCGGTCCTGATTTTTTTTAAACTTCACGTCTGATAACAACATAGCCTTTTTAGTTATTATAGATTAGCTCTTTTTAGGGTTAAAATATAAGAGTAATCTTATGATAATTAAGGAGGCTTTTTGTGATTAAAATAGTAAAGAATTTAACGTTTACGGTGGTTTTACTTTTAGTTGCGGTGACAGCTGCATTATGCGGTTCGCAGCTTAGCGTGAGCTCCTATCAGGCCTGCCGCTGTAAGCAAAGCTCTCCAAGCACGGGCAATGACAATGAACTATGCTGTTCCTCTCTTGCCTTGGGGAACTCTGTATATTCCATATATACGGCGTCATCCTGCTGCAACGGTAAATACGGAGGATACGGCACAAGCGACGGCGATATAAGGTGTTGTACTTCAGGATACTGGGTAGCAGCCCAAACTGCGTGTTGGACGCTGTGTTCTAGCGTAACGTGCAGCGGTACTACGCCAGATAAAAACGGACAGACTTATAAGGAAACTACAGGCTCCTGCTGCCAGGCGGCTAC
>JAIRUU010000085.1 GCA_031254225.1 Candidatus Elusimicrobium euhamitermitis | reverse complement strand
ACACCACGATTACCGCAAATGAAGTTACCGTTTCCAATCCTGCCACCGGCGGCGGCTTAATTACCGCTACGCTCGGAACGGTGAAAATAGGCGAGGCGAACGTGGGCAAAGATTTGAATGTTTCTGCGTCTATAGACACAAATTCTGTGACTGTGGGTTCCGGCGCTATGGGAACGGGAACACTGTACGCTAAAAAACTGAACACTTCTGACCCTGACGCGGTTTTGAGGCTTAACCAGACCTTGGGCAGCGGCGTAACTACAGGGGGGGAGTTACACCTTATAGACGGATTGATGATGTCAGAGTCAGGCAGCACAAACAAACAACTTTTCCCAACGCCGCAGACGGCAGCAAATAAAAGCCTAGCAAAAATCAGCCCTGGCATGATATGGAAGCTAATAACATATCCTGACCCGAACAATACCGCATTAACAAAAACGGCGAAGTTTTTAGTGATTAACGACGGAGGCTCAACCTCCGCTTCCGTTTGTAACCCGCCTGCCGCGCCTCCCGCCAATATCGGCACTGTTAATCCGACCCAATGCAGCACCGGAGATACTTGCGCTGGAGGAACAGGATGGACGACTGCCGTCGGCGTTCTTTCATGCTGTCCAAACGGTTGGTATTGGACAACTACATGCAGCAAGTGTATGTCCGGCAAATACTTCAAAACCGACGGAAGCACCGGAGGTTGTTGTACAAACTCAACCGATACTTGGAACGGCAGCGCGTGTGTTGCGCAGTGCAGCGGATGGAATCCTGCCAGCGCGCCCGACGTCTGCTGCCCGACAGGTACAAATTATTATTATAACGGTTGTAAATCATGTCCTACAAGCAACAATGGGAATATTCCTGCTACGCCAAACGCAGCCATTCCTAACGCGACAGGCTGTGTATGTAGCCCTGGTCAAGCCGCCGGTAATTATGGTAATGGTACCGGTTACCCCGGAACGCCTAGATTTTGGAATCCTTCAACAGGATTTTGTGTTTGTGCGTCTGATGAAGTTGGAGGCAATTCATATTGTTGCCCTGCATCTCTTCCTTTTCGGACGTTTTACTACACTATGAGCACAGGGTATATATACAGATGTTGCCCCAGCACAAATTATACTGTTGACGCCACCGCGTATGAATGTGTAGCCAATTAATTATTATTTTTTCCCCCGCGGGTTTTACCGCGGGCGGTTATCTTTATATAATATAAATGTGAAAAGGTATTTGATTTTGGTTTTTGTTATGGCGTGTTTGGGCGCGGCGGCGGTTTGCCGCGCCGCTGTTCCGTCAGAGGCTGACGCTTCCGCGCAAACCGCCGCCGTAACCGCGTCAGCTGAAAACGGCGCGCGGGCAATGTCCTCCGTCGGCGCGGAGAACGCGCAGGCCAAACGCGGCGCGGGGGACGTGCTGGCTCACTCTTTAAAAAATTACAATTTCAAAAAACTTAAAAGCAAAAAAGTTTTGTACGGCGCGGCGGCGTTTGCGGTTATTCTGTTGTTGCTGCGCTTTGCGTTTAAAATAAAAATTTCCGTCGTATTGAAGGCCGCGCTTTACGGAGTCGTTATATTTTTCTTCGCGCTTACCGCGCTGATTTTTTATTTTTATCTTACGGACAGCCCGCTCTACCTCCGTTTTTTACACCGCGCGGGGCCGGCGTTATTTTTGTTCTGGAGCATTTTTTTCCTGTGGGGCGGAAATAAAATTTTAAATTTTGTCCGCGCCAAATATTTTCCCGCCCAGAAATATATTATTTATTTTACGCTTGCAAAAGTTACGCTGTTCGCTTTTTACGCGCTCTGCGTTTTCCTGCTGCTGTTCACGCACAGCGTAAAAGCGACGTCTGTGTCGGCCTCGGTCATCGTCGGCGGTTTGGCCGTGATGTTCCAAAATACTTTTTTGAACATGGCCGCCGTTTACCAGCTGCGCAGCGGCGGAATGCTGAAACTTGGGGACTGGATTGAAATACCCAAACGCGGGCTGGACGGCACCGTCATAGAACTTAAAATGACGTCCGTCAAAGTGCAAAATTGGAACGGGACGCTGATGTTTTTAAACGCTTATGATTTGATTTCCGGCTCCTTTGTAAACTGGAGCAGGATTATTGAGGGAAAAAAGCGGCGCGTCAAAAGGTCTTTGCGGCTGGATTTGTATTCCATACGCCAAATGCCGCGCAGTTTTGCCGAGGGGCTGGCGGAAAAAGAATTTTTTAAAGCCGCGCTTTCAAAAGAAGAATTTCTGAACGCGCCGGGGGCCGGGGAAAGTTTTACCAATCTGCATTTTTTTACGGCGTTCTGCAGGCTGTATCTTAAAAAGCTGGCCGCGGTTTCCAAAGACGACGTTTATATGCTGCGCCAAATGCCGCCCGACGGCGGCGGGCTGCCGCTGGAATTTTATTTTTTTATTGACGCCGGAGACTGGGAACAGTATGAGACGGGCCAGGCGGAAATTTTTGAATATCTGATTTCCCTACTTCCGTATTTTGAACTTAAAATGTATCAGCGCGTAAGCGGCTCCGCGTTTAACTAAAGGCAATATTAAATCAGCATAAATATGATTAAAATTCCCCCTTTAGGGGGAAACCCCCGAAGGGGAAATGCCTGCCGCGCCGTAGCGCAGCGTAGGCGGGGGGTAAATAGATGTTATTAAATGATGTCTGTTATTCCCTCTTAAACAAAAGTCTTACGGCGCATATTTGTGTACACCCGCCTTCGCTTCGCTACGGCGCGGTAAAATTTACCCCTACCCCCTTCGGGTACTTCCCCTAAAAGGGGAAGTTATGTTATTATTTTATCTGTCATTTTTTAACATTGTATAATTAAAAATAGTTATATTAAAATTTGCCGTATTTGGTAATATATAAAGGTAGTTATATATTATATCAGTGAGGGATAAAATGAATATTCTTGTGGAAAGCGTCAAAGACGCTTTTAGAAAATATTTCGTGCTTGAAGGCAGAGCTACGAGGCCGCAGTACTGGTATTTCGTGCTGGCTATGATCATAGTTGAAATAATCGCGTTTGTACTTATGGCAATTTTAGGCAAAATTGCCGCGGTGCTTGTTACCGTAGTGGGAATTATTCTTGCGCTGTTCTGGCTTGCCGTTATTATACCCAGCATAACCATAGCGGTCAGAAGGCTGCGCGACGCAGGCTTCAGCGGCTGGTTTGTTCTGCTTGCGCTGGTGCCCGCCGTGGGCGGCATTGCGCTGATCGTACTGTTGTGCTTTCCGACTAAAAATTAAATCTTCAAACCTGACAAATAAAAAAGCCGCCAAATTTTTGGCGGCTTTTTTTAACGTCAATTTGCCCCCGCTTACGTTTTGCTAGGGTGCGGCAGGCCTTTTCCCGTCTTCGCTTCGCTGCGACGCGGTTCGTCTTCAGCTGATTTCAAGTGCAAACGCATGGTCGCTATTATAAAATTTTCCGCGGCGAGTGCGTCGCAGCGAAGCGGAGACGAATGCACCGTACGGGATTTCCCTCCGGTCGTTTTCCTGACGGAAAACGCCTGCGGGCCGGGCCTCGCGGTTTTTGCCTTTCGGTTTGGCTGGCGCCAAACGCT
>JAIRUU010000087.1 GCA_031254225.1 Candidatus Elusimicrobium euhamitermitis | reverse complement strand
GGAAGCTTCGCAGACGCTGGACGGGCTCATAGCCGCTTACCCGCACGCGGCGTTAAAATCAAACGCGCTCTCAACGCTCTACGGCCTGAGCATAATTTTTGCCGGCCACCCGAACGCGGAAATGAGTTATGAAAACGCCTATCCGTTTTCTTTCGTAAAAATTTTAAGGGACAACGGTTTTGAAACGGCGTTCATACGCTCCGCGCCGGAAGATTATATGAACGAGGACCGTCATTTTAAAGACGCCGGCTTCAACGCGGTTTACGGAGCGAATTATTTTGAAACGCGGCCGGAATATAAAGATTATATTTCCTGGTGGGGGCTGACGGACAGGAAACTTTTTGAGTTCGCGGCCGAATACCTTAAAAACAACAAAAACAAAAAATTATTTTTACACCTGCTGACCGTGGACACGCACGTCCCCAAAGGACGGGACGAATACGCGGGGCAGCAGTACCCTCCCGCGCCGGCGGGCTCCCTGTACCAGAGCGTAAACATGGCCAACGCCTTCCGGCGGCATGACTATGACTTGGGTTTGTTCGTGGAAAAACTCAAAAAAGAAAATCTGCTTGACGATAAAACTTTGCTCATTATAACCGGCGACCATCCGTTTTTCTGCAATATCGGCGAGCCCGGGCTTGCCAAAAATTTTAAAGAAATTTTTAATACGCTGCCGTTTATTTTAGTGTCAAAAAATAAAATTACCGCGCCGGTGACGCAAAACCCTTACGCCTCGCAGGAAGACATTGCGCCGACGGTGCTTGCGCTTGCGGGAATGCCAGCGCCGCGCGGAATGTTCGGCAAAAATTTATTTGACGCGGACGCGCCGCGGACGGTTTTCAATATAAAAGAGGACTATATAATAGTGCAAAACCAAAACGGCGCGTCGCTTTCTCCCATAAAGAAAAAAGACAATCTTACAATACTTACAAACACCTATTTGGAGTAATATGTTAAAATTTACATATATTAGTTTCGGAGGTTTTAAATATGGAAAACGCAGCATCGGCGGGCGGCGGCGCGCTTAATTTTATATTAATGGCGGTGGCCGCGGTATTTATAATTATGCTTTTCGTCTCCGGCCGCGGAGATAAAAAAAGAGCGGAAGCCATGAAAGAAATGGTTAGCAATCTTAAGAAGGACGACAAAGTGGTAATTTTCGGCGGCATAGTCGGCACCGTTACGGGTTTTAAGGACGATACCGTTGAAATTAAAATTTCGGAAAACAATAAAATGACGGTGCTCAAATCGGGCATAGTCAGAGTGTTGAAATAGGAGCCTTGTGAATGTCAAATAAAATACTTTTCAAATGGGCCGTGATAATAATAGCGTTCTTCGGCTCGGTCTACCTGCTCTACCCGGGCTATGAATGGTACAGCAAAACAAACGACGAAAGGAGCAAACTTGAAGCGTCGGGCGACAGGCCTAAAAATATTTTAAACCTCGGCCTTGACCTGCGCGGCGGCAGCAGCCTGCTTTTGGAATTGGACACTTCCAAACTGCCGGAGACGGCCAATCTTAACGACGCTATGGCGCAGGCTATTGAAATTATAAGAAACCGCATTGACCAGTACGGCGTGGCTGAAACGCCCATTAACAGACAGGGCGAAAAATGGATTTCCGTCCAGCTGCCCGGCATTGCAAATCCGGCCGCGGCCGAAGCGTTAATAGGCAAAACCGCTATGCTTGAATTCAGGATAGTCAAAACAGACACCAAAAGCGCGCAGAAAGCCATGGACAAAATTGACGCGACCGAAAACCCGTGGGACGAGGACGGCAACCTTATACCGTCCATAGCCAAACTTCTGCCGGACGACGCTGTTATTATGAAGAATAAAGACGGCGGTTACAGCGTGCTTGAGAAAGAAGCCAAAGTCACGGGCGCGGATTTGGAAAACGCCAACGTCAACGTCAGCGGCGAATACGGCATGCCGGAAGTAACTTTCTCTTTTAATCTTGACGGCGCAAAAAAATTCGGCGCGCTGACAGGCTCAAACATAGGCAAACAGCTGGCTATAATTTTGGACAACACGGTGCAGTCCGCGCCGACCATACAGTCAAGAATTACCAAAGACGGCCGCATAACGGGCAGGTATACGCTGGACGAAGCCAAACGCCTGTCCATAACGCTGCGCGCGGGCGCGCTGCCGGCGCCGGTTAAAATTATTGAAAAGCGCGTCATAGGCCCGAGCCTCGGCGAGGACAGCATTAAATCCGGCGTGTCGGCCTCTTTATACGGTCTTATCGTGATTTTGCTTTTCATGTTAATTTATTATAAAGGCGGCGGGTTTATAGCGGACGTCGCGCTGCTGCTAAACCTGTTTTTCCTTCTCGCGCTTATGGCCGCGTTTAACTCAACGCTTACGCTGCCGGGCATAGCGGGCATCATACTCGCGCTCGCCATGGCTATTGACGCCAACGTGCTTATTCTGGAGCGCATGAGGGAAGAAAAACACCGCGGACTGCCGATAGGTGAAATTATAAGCACCGGTTATAATAAAGCGTGGAGCGCTATTATAGACTCCCACGTTACAAACTGGATAGCGGCGCTGTTTTTATTCCAGTTCGGCTCCGGTCCGGTAAAAGGGTTTGCGGTTACTTTGACGCTCGGTCTGGTGGTCAGCCTTTTTACGTCGGTCTTTGTCACAAGGGCCGTTTATGATTTATTGCTTACATCCAACCCTAAGGATATCAGCTTATGATGAATTTAATACCCAAAACAAATATAGATTTTTTAAAATACAGAAAAGTATTTTTCATTTTTTCCGCGTGTCTGATGATAGCGTCAATAGCGGCTATAGTCGCGCGCGGCTTTAACTTCGCTATTGACTTTAAAGGCGGAACAATGGTCCGCGTTTCTTTTACGGAGCCGGTTTCCATATCTCAGCTCAGAAGCGCGATAGACAAATATAATCCCGAGATACAGACTTTCGTCGGCAAAAACATGTACGCGATTAAAATCAAAGGCTCGCAGGATAACGTCAACGACGTAAAGGACGAGATTGAAGCTTCGCTCAAAAAAGCCGGCTTCAACTATAAAATAGAAGGGACTGATTACGTGGGGCCGGCCGTGGGCCAGGACTTATCCAAAAAGGCGGTGTGGGCGCTCGTGCTTTCGCTGCTTTTCATAATCCTCTACATAGCGTTCCGTTTCCAAAATATCGTCTGGGGCACAAGCGGCGTTATAGCGCTGGCGCATAACGCGGTTTTCGTGCTGGGCATATTCGCGTTTTTTCAGCTGGAGTTTGATTTGGTTATAGTGGCGGCGGTCTTAACGGTGGTCGGTTATTCAATTAACGATAACATAGTCATCTTTGACCGCATGAGGGAAAATATGCACCTCAACCCGAAAATGCCGTTTTACGAAATCGTTAACCTGAGCATAAACGAAACTTTGTCCAGAACGGTTATTACGGTCAGCACGGTTTTGGTGGCGGTCATAATTTTATACTTCTTCGGCGGCGAAGTTTTGAAAAACTTTTCGCTTGCCATGATTATAGGCGTTATCGTCGGCACGTACGCGACAATAGCCATAGCCACGCCGCTGGTTTACCACTGGGTGCACGGCAGCGATAACACGTCGGGCGCCGCGGTGCAGGCCCAGGCACAGGCGCAGAACAAGCAGAATAAAAAAGAATTCAAAAAAAACAAGTACAGAAATAATTAAAATATGTCCCGCGCTTCCTCTCATATTTTTCCCCTAGCCCCTTGCCTGCCGCGCCGTAGTGAAACGTAGGCGGGCGTGGTAGGGGTTGGGGTGAGGGGTAAGATTTTGTTGAAGTGGAAAATAAAATTTTGTGA
Source organism: Candidatus Elusimicrobium euhamitermitis (assembly GCA_031254225.1). Lineage (GTDB taxonomy): Bacteria > Elusimicrobiota > Elusimicrobia > Elusimicrobiales > Elusimicrobiaceae > Elusimicrobium > Elusimicrobium euhamitermitis. The sequence goes on along the minus strand of JAIRUU010000087.1, from coordinate 6,332 downwards.
GTTGGATTAATTGCGTTGTTTAAGGATTATGTCGCAGCCTTTTAAGTCGTTATAAAGCAGCAACGCTACCCCTCACCCTTAATCCCTCTCCCGTAAGGGGCGAGGGAAACCGCAAGACGGAATGGTGCCATACCTCCAATGAACAAAATAAAAAAGTTTAAAATTTCCCTGCGGCGCAAAAGCATTGCCCAAAAAATCCTGAGGGCCAACCTGGACCTTAAAGCCGCGGGCATTGACAACGAACTGGAACTGGACAAATTTATAGTCAGCCTTTACTCCTCTTTAAACCCAGGCGTAGTTTACCGGCTTTTTGACGGCGCGCCGTTGGAGCTGGAAGCGCTGGGCCTTAACAACAAAGAAATTTTTTCCGCCTGCGTTCTCACCCTCGGGTCTGAAACGGAAAACCGGATTTCCCAAATGCCAAACTCGCACATGCAGACCGCGGCCAATATCGCGCTGTTTGAATTTTTGCGCGCGGCCGCGCAGTTCGCCGCGGAGCTGATTAAAGAACAGGCCGGAAAAGAAGATTTTGAGACGGACGGTTTTGAAATTTTATACGCGCCGTCCTTTGCCTACGCGCAGGAGCCTAAATTTTTGTCTGACGCGCCGCGCACGCCGCCTGAAACGGCGGCAAAAATTCTGCCGGCAGTTTTTGAGTCCGTCAACACGGCAAAAATAAATGCGGCATTTGAAAACGGCGCGGTTACGCCTAAGGCAACCGTCGCTTTTTTTGCGCCGTGGAAAAAACTTAAAAGGAAAAATAAATGACGGATACCCATGCCCGCCGCCCGACGACGCTTAAAACTTCCATCAAAAGCCCGCACAGGTCTTTTAAATACGTGATTGTTTCAAATTTAATTTACGCGCTCAGCGTTTTTTTAGGCTGGACCACAAGAACAAAAATTTACAGAACAAAAGAATTTGAAGACTACGATAAAACCGGCAAAAATCATATTTACGCTATCTGGCACAACCAGCAGGCCTTCCTTTTATATCCGTACCGCGGACAGAAAATCTGCGTTTTAATCAGCCTGAGCAAAGACGGGGAATACATTGCCCGCGTGCTTCCCAAATTCGGCATGAAAGCCGTGCGCGGCTCCACCAGCAAAGGCGGGGCGGGCGCGCTGCGCAGCTTAATAAATTTGTCACAGGCCGGTTATCATCCCATGATAACGCCGGACGGCCCGCGCGGCCCCGTCTATAAAGTCCAGCAGGGCGTGATGTACCTCGCGCAGAAAACCGGCCTGCCGATTGTGCCGGTTGGCTGCTGCCTCAGCAACAAGATAACGGTCAACAGCTGGGACAAAATGAGGATACCGCTGCCTTTCGGCAAATGCGCGCTGGTTTACGGCAAAATGATTTTTATTGACGAGAAGACAGACAAAGCCAAAATAAAACTGGCTTTGGAGCAGGAATTAAACGCCGCCACCCTCCGCGCCGAACAACTGATTGCTTAATCCAAAAATATCAAGCGGAGTTATACCGCATAACCCATTAGCATAAACAACCGCCCCCGCACGAAGCATTTAGCGCGGGGGCGGTTGTTATTATTTTAAGATTTTCTTAGCTGCACTGATACTTCCTGTAATAGTAAATAGGATCATGAGTTGTCCACCACCTAATCATCGTTCTCCCAGCAATATCACTATTTAAACATATAACTATTATAGGATTATTAACAGGGTCGCCATAGCCGGTACAAGTCCTGGCCTTTGAATAATTAGCGTCACCGGGACGAAACGTCATGCCTTGAATACTAGTGCTTATAACGCCGTTAGTAAACAGGCAATTGGGCAAGGACAAAGTAGTACAGACACTGCCGCCGGTGCCGAAAGTGCTGTCGTACGGACCGGTTACCTGGGGATTACCGCCTTTTACGTCATAATAAGTTCCTGAGGACATTCCGTTTATCTGTGCAGTTGTGGCTTCGGTATCGTAATTATCCCATGAGTCCACTTGACAGGCAGCATTGCTGGGATTACACACCGTCCAGTCCTGTATCATAGTACAGGTTATGGTTGGGCATTGACACGCCACATACCAATTACCGCCGCATTGTTCGGCGCCCGGCCTTGAGCCGGTAGTCCCGCAGCAGGTGTTGCACGCCGCTTGACCGCTGTCCGTTCCTTGTGGAACAAATCCACCGCCGGACGCTTTTGAACAGGTGGTATACTTGCTGCAATCCGCTGCCGCCGTGCAGCCGCTGGAAGACCAAGTCGTGCCTGTGCCAGTCCATGAATACGTTGAACCTTTCACATTTTTGCAGCAAGTGTCTTTATTACTATTTTGATAACTGTTGTTTGTAGAGTCGCCGCAGCATGTTGAGGTGTTATCAGTCAGCCCGGGAGCAGTCTGATTACATCTGCAGTGTTCATACGATGAAGCTGCAAACGCGGACACTGTTCCGACGGCTATGAATATAAATGCAGCAGCTCTTAAATTTTTTATTATTTTATTCACAAAAACCTCCTTAATTTAAAAATACAATTGCACTGTTGTATATTCAAGTATATTATACACATAAATACTTATAATTACCATACCTAATATTTATAGATATTATTGGCGGGATTTTTGCAAAATAAAAACCTCCCTTTTTAAAGGGAGGTTTTTATTTTAAGAGAACGGTTTTGCACGCCGCCTACGCTAATAAAATATTTGTCCGGCGCGCGCGGAAATCAAGTTTGAAGATATAGAGGAGCGCCGCCGTTAACTCCCTGACAGGTAATACTGTTACCTGTCCACGGGTAAGTTCCGCTTCCGGGACCTTGAGTGGACTGGCAGCATTTTAAGCCGTAACTCTTTGTTTGGGTTACCCTGTAATTTGCGTCCGAACATTTGCAATAAAAACCTATGGCAGTATTAGAGGAATCATAAACCAGCGTCATATATGAGTCCGGGCAAGAGGTGGTGGCGGCGCCCATGTTGGGTTTGTAATAAAGCCCCTGCGTCTGAGTGAGACTTGACATATCGCAGCATATCGCGTAAACGCCGTAACTGGTAAAATTGCCGTTGCTCTTATCATAGCTGCCTATTAACCTGCCCGGTCCGTAAAAAGACCAATAATCAGCTCCTCCGGGACACGCGGCCGCGCCGGTTGTTAAATATTCTTGGCACATTTTTGGCCTGCAGCATGCATATATATTAGAACCGTCATAATATGCGTCCGTGTCAGCGATTTTGTATTGCCCCCCGCATGAGGGATTTGCGGGACACGGTATGTTTGTGCTGCATGTAACGGCGCTTCCGCTGCCCTGCACCGCCGTTGTTCCAGTGCCTGAAAAGTTGGTGCCTACATCACAGCCGTTCTGTTTTAAAGAGCAGCATTCATCTAGCGTTGCTCCAAGAGACGAAGCGTTGCTGCCGTTCCACTGTCTGCAGCGGCAGGCCTTGTAGTTGTCTGTACACGCGCTGTAAGCGGATACCGCGGAAATAAGAACCGCTGCAAACATAAATACCGCAGACGCAAAATTTTTTGTTAATTTGTTCACAAAACCTCCTTACTGTGAAAAAACAATCCTTTTCCGGAAGATGTAAGGAAAGTATAAGAGATTCAGAGCGTGGAGTCAAGTATATTATTCTGATTATTAAAATTATCTATTATGTATAATAATTTGTTTTTATTTCTTATAAGATAAAAAAGCCGGCTCCGAGGGCTTAAGTCCGCGGTTTTAAGCTGGGTTTTATGAATATTGTTTTTTATAATTATTTTAGATAAGAAAAAAGTTGCCGGACTATGCTCTTTCTCTCGTTCCGCTAATTCTATATACTGTGTTTATGAAAAAAATAAATACGGGTTTTACGCTTCCGTCGGACCAGGGAAATCTTGTTTATTATTTCCCTTAAAAATTAAATATTAAAATAATTTTGATATGCGGCGGAGCTTATTGCGCTTCCTTCCAGGTTTCTTTGAAATCCGCCGGCGGCTCAACGGCAAACTTTATTTTCTTCTTAGTAAACGGGTGCGTAAATTCCGCGCTGCGGGAATGCAGCATAAGCCTTGGCGCGGACGCGCCTTTGTACAGCCAGTCGCCGAGAACCGGATATCCCAGCCAGCTCATATGCACGCGCAGCTGGTTTGTGCGGCCCGTGACTGGGTGCAGCCGCATAAGCGTAAATTTTTCTTTGCGTTTTAAAACTTTATATTCCGTAACCGCTTCGCGCCCCAGCTCGCTTGCTTTGATTTTGCCGCCGGTCAAACGGCCTATTGGCACGCTGATTACGCCCTCGTCGTCCGGCACAACGCCGCAGACTATGGCGTTATAGGTTTTATGCATTTGGCGGCCGGCAAATTTTTCCGCCAGCGCGGTTTGCAGGCGCGCGTTTTTTGCGACTATCATAACGCCGCTGGTATCCTTGTCCAGACGGTGGACAAGGCCCGCGCGCGGCATATTCTTTTCAAAATTTTTTGGCGGGGAGGCAAGCAGAAGCGACACAAGAGTTTCTTCCCCTATAAACGCCGCCGACGGATTTTCTTCCCACACCGGACTTTGCGGGTGCACAAGCATGCCGGCCGGCTTATTTATAACCAGCATATTTTTGTCTTCAAAAATTATTAAATCTTTAAGGTCCGTTTTTTTTGCCGCCGACGGCCAGAGGACGGAAACTTCGTCCCCCTCTTCAAGCGGCCAGGAGGGTTTGCGCGGTTTGCCGCCCACGGCAACCGCGCCTTCTTTGATTAAAGTTTGTATTAAACCGCGGGAATACCGCGGCGCGCGCTCGGCCAGAAAAATATCAAGCCGCTGGGAGGAAGAACCTTCAAAAATAAAAATCTCTTTATTTGGCATGTTTAGGACGACTTTACGCTGTTACTGCCTTTATAAAAATAAAAACCTATTGCCAGCGCCACTACGACCATTGACACAAGCTGGGACGGGGAAAAGCCCATAACAAACTCCCCCCTGTCGTCGCCGCGGAAAAACTCCACGATAAACCGCAGCACGCCGTAGCAGAAAGCGTACAGCGCCACAATCCCGCCCTCTTTATGTTTGCGCCTGTAGGCAAAATGCAAAATTGCAAAAATCACAAGATTGCCCGCGCTTTCATAAAGCTGCGTCGGGTGCAGGCCCACGCCGTGCAAAGACTGAGGGACAAGACTGTCCGGATTTGTAAAGTGAACGGCCCACGGAACAGACGTGGGGCTGCCGTAACAGCAGCCTGCCAGAAAGCAGCCTATGCGCCCTATCGCGTGCCCGAGCGGCAGCGCGACGACCAAAAAATCGCCCGTGCGCAGCAGCGGCATTTTTTTCCTTTTAATATAAATTACAAGACTCACAAGCGCGACAATAAACCCGCCGAAAAACACAAAACCGTAACGAAAGTTGGCGGCGATATTTGCCAGTTTGTCCCCGAAAGTAACGCCCAGCTCGTTCCACGAAACGATTATATACATCAGCTTCCCGCCGACGATGGCGCCGAAAATCGTGATAAATAAAATATTCCAAAGCGTGTCTTTGTCAATGCCGATTTTATTGCGGTAATAAATAAGATACGAAAGCCCGAGCACATAGCCCAGCATATTCATAATGCCGTAATAAGAAATTGCAAAACTGCCTATCCTGAAAATTACCGGGTGCATAATTAATACTCCGTCCTTCTAATTTTTTTCCTCTCCCTCAGAGGGAGAGGACACAGGCCTGCCGCGCCGTAGCGCAGCAAAGGCGGGTGAGGGTTTTATACACAACATGTACACAAATATGCGCCGTTCCTGCTGGAAAAACTCGGCGCAAAAAATGAAACTTACTTTATTTTATAGCGTCCATTTACCCCTTTCCCCTTCGTGGGTTTCCCCCTAATAGGGGGAATTTTTTACAACAACATCATTTTGTGTGCAAAACCCTCACCCTGCACTCTCCCTCAGAGGGAGAGGAATATACAACACTATCTCGCTAAAATATTTTCCACCGTCTTAAAAGTTTTAAGTTCGTTAACGGTTATTTTTTTCTTCCTGCAATATTCCAGCAAATGAGAACACGCGAACGGAATATCCGCGGCCAGCGCTGCGGGCAAATCAGTCATGCCGTCCCCGCAGTAAACGGTGGTGTAACCCTGTTCTTTAAACCTGCGCACGCGCATGGCTTTAAAATCTTCCAGCTTTATGCCGTCAAGCAGAGGGTACTCAACTTTAATCCCCTCCGGCGTAAAAACGCCGTTGGCGCAGAATATGGGAATGCCCTCAATCCCATGCCGCAGCAAAAACGGTTTAATATAAATGTCCACGCCGCCGCTGACTATTTCCACCGGAATATTTTTTTCAAAACATTTTTTAATCATGGGCAGCAGGCCGGCGCGCGGGGCCGCCGTATCAGCCACAAAACCGTCAAATTCTTTTT
>JAIRUU010000059.1 GCA_031254225.1 Candidatus Elusimicrobium euhamitermitis | reverse complement strand
TGAGATGGATTTGGCGGATTTAAAAATTTCTCTGCAAAACACGGACGCGGTTGTTGACGCTTTGCTCGGCATAGGCGCGGAGGGCGCGCCGCGCGGAATTTATAAAGAAATAATTGATTTGATAAACAAGTCCGCCGCAATAAAAATTTCAATAGACGTGCCGAGCGGCTTTGAAGTAAAAGCGGATTATACTTACGCCTGCGGTTTTATAAAAGAAGGCTGCGCGGCGGGAAACTGCGGCAAAATAAAAATTTTGGACATCGGACTTCCGGAAGAGTTAAAAAATTTTAAATAAAATTTCTGACACGCACTCTCAAAGCCTGTAATACTCCCAAGTAGTGACATTCGCAAGAACGCCGCCGAGAGACCGGCATACCTGCCTGTTGACATTTGTGGAATCTCTGCCGAGCAGAACGTCGCACCCAAAGGCGTTCCTTAAACCGGCGGATGATTTTTCATCATACCAAGCTATTACCAAATCCTGCGCAGGCAAAATCCGCGCGGCAGGGCCTGTGGGCCATATTTCAAAACGCCAACGGGCATTGGCAACGCAGTCGGTCACGGAAGCTGTACTTGAGCACGGGGAGGTGTTGGGTATTTCAATATCCAAATCGCTGAATTTTTCCGCGGGTTGGCCTGCGGCCAGCATGTATACGTCCATAGCCGTTTTAAGGGCTTTGATTTGTATAAACGCTTCGCCTGCGCGCGATTTTTTTACCGCGGTATTATACTGCGGTATGGCTACCGCGGACAATATTCCGATAATCAAAACAACTACAAGAATCTCAATAAGAGTAAAACCATCGTATATTTTCTTAGTCATACAGAAAATATAGGAAATTTTGTTCACGTCGGGACATATATAGCCTAAATACTTTTTTCTAGGGCAGAATAATTAAAATCTTTTTTCCGCCGTGCCGTTCTTTTCCGCGGGCAAAACTTCGCCGTCAAATTTAATAAAATTATTTTCCCCGCCGGTAAAAATTGCGCGGGAGCCCGTAAAATTAAAACTCATGCCGTCTTTGTCCGTGCCGCTGTAGCCGGCATTTTCCCAAAATTTGATATAACCTTTGTTAACGCCCCAAAAACCTTCAACTTCAATATTGCCTAAATTTATCTTTTCGCCTGGCCAGATATCTTTAAACGGTTTGACGGTTTTTGACGCGAAAGAAAATTCCCGCGGCGCAAAAACAATATCCGCCTTTCTTTTGGACAATGAAAAAAGCGCGCGCCGCAAAACGTCTTCGTCAAAATTCTTAACCGTAACAATCGTTTTGCCGTCCATATTAAAAATAATCGCGCCTTTGCCGAAACTGTTTAGCAGGTAAACATAATTTTTGGGTTTAAAAGGATTTATAATAACTGCCGCAGCCGCGACGCAGACCAAAACGCAGACGACAAAGCGCCTGCGTTTAAAAATATTTGAATTATAAATAAAAAATAAACAGATAAAAAACACGGCGCATACCGGCGCGGTCAGCGCCGGAACGTCAACGGCCGCAAAAGGCATATTACCGAAAAATTTTACCAGCCAGTTAAACAGCCAAAGCAGCGCGTAACAAACCGCCCACACGGCTTTAAACAGAAAACCAACGCCCGTCAGGTTAACCGCGTAAAGCAAAAATCCTGCGGAAATTAAAACTCCGGACAGCGGCACCAGAAAAATATTTGAGACAAGAGACGTAAAAGAAACTCTGTAAAAAATATTGGTATATATCGGCAGCAGCGCAAGCTGCACGGCTAACGTTATAAGAAAAATCTCCGCCGGCGTTTTTATAATTAAGGGCAGTTTAGGGTTAACTTTAAAAGTTCTGACGGAAAGCAAAATAATAAAACTTGCCAGAAAAGACATTTGGAAACTGACTTCCCTTATGCTGCCCGGGTTAAACAAAATGATAATTAAAGCCGCCAGCACAAGCCCGTGCAGCGCGCCGGAATTTCTGCCGGTTTTAAGTCCTATTCCCGCGCACACCGTCATAATATAAGCGCGCAGCAGAGGCGCATCCGCGCCGGCTATTAAAGTATAAATTCCGGCGGCGGCCAAAGCCGCCGGCAGACGGAAATTATATTTTACGCCGAGCAGCATGCACAGAAAATAAATAATCACCGTCACAAATCCGACGTTGCCGCCGGACGCCACCAGCAAATGCATGGCGCCGCTGTCGCGGAACGCGCGGTTTAAATCGTCCGGCACCGCGCTTTTTTCGCCAAGCACAATGCCGCTTAAAACAGGGGCGCCTTCCTCGTCAAAATTTTTGGCAAACAAATCCAGAATATCTTTTCTTATTTTATTTATTATTCTGAAAACCGCGGGCGCGGGCGCGACTGTCGCGCTTTCCGCGTTAAGCTGCGTATAAATTCCTTTGTTTGACAAGTATTGCGCCCAGTCAAAATTGCCCAAAACGGAAACCGAAAACGGTTTGTCCAAACGCCCTTTCGCTTCAACGATATCCATAAAATTTACGTCGGTATCCGGCGGCAGTTTTATATAAACTTTGCCGCGCGCCGGATTACCGTCAACGCTGATAACTTTTGCAAAAACCGCGACGTAAGATTTTTTGATTTGAGGGTACTGCGTCACGCGGCCGGTAAGAGTAACGTCCGCGGGCGTTTTATAATAAATATCGTCAGAAGGAATTTCTTTGGGAAGAGAAATAAGAAAAAGAATGTAAAAAACAAGGAAAATAAACAAAGGTCTTTTATACATAAAGTCCCGTTGCAGCCGTTGCATTGTCTTTTATGCCGTTAAGTAGTCTGAACAAAAAATTTCACAGGATTTTGAGATGATTTTCAATTTTCTCCGGCCTGAGCAAGTACTTAGGGCGAAGCGTACGGCGAAGGCCGGAAAAATTGAAAAGCGTCCAAAAGCCGAAGAAATTTTTCAACATACAGCCAAGCGAACGAAGTGAGCGAAACAAGAGAAGTGCGAAGCACCCAGCCGCAGGCGTTGTGAAATAAATGTGATTTTCCAGGAAAATCACACCATATCCTTATATTTTTGTCCGCCCTTTTAACGCGTGGCTGAGCGTCATCTCGTCCATGTAGTCAAGGTCTCCGCCCAGCGGCACCCCATACCCTATCCTGCTGACTTTGCCGACCAGCCCCTTCAGCGCGTCCGCAATATAAAGCGCGGTGGTTTCGCCTTCCGTGTCAGGGTCAGTGGCGATAATCACTTCCTTAATTTCAGGCTCCGCATTATGCACGCGCTCAATAAGCTGGCGGATTTTAAGGCTGTCCGTGCCCTTGCCGTCTATCGGCGAATAAGCGCCGTGCAGCACGTGATACAAACCTTTAAAAACCCCCGTCTTTTCCAGCACTTCAACATCCTGCGGCTCTTCAACCACGCAGATTAAACTTTCATCGCGCGACGTATCTTTACAAATATCGCATAAATCGTCTTCCGTGTAAGAAAAACATTTTTGGCAGAGTTTTATGCTGCCGCGCAGCGAGGACAGCGCGGTAATAAATTCGTCAACTTCGCTTTCTCCGGCTTTTAAAAAATAGGAGGAAAACCGCTCCGCCTGCCGCGGGCCTACGCCCGGCAGCCGTCTCAAAGCTTTTACCAGACGGTCAAAAGATTTCATTATAGTGGTGTATCCTCCTAATGACTTTCCTCTCCCTAAAAGGGAGAGGACACAGGTGAGGGTTTTGAAACACAAATATGCGCCGTATATTTATTCAAGGCCCCGCCTTTCCGGGGCCTATAAGGCAAAGAACCAAACTTGGTTTTATAACAACGTTCATTTACCCCTTTCCCCTTCTGGGGTTTCCCCCTAAAAGGGGGAATTAACGACTGTATGTTGTGTACATATTGTGTTCCCGAACCCTCACCCGCCTACGCTGCGCTGCGGCGCGGCAGGCCCCTGCCCCCTACCTCACAGGGAGAGGAAAAACTAAGCGTAATCATTCCTATCCGATAACCTCGCCGGGCACGATATCCAGTATTTTCCGCACGTAATCCGGCACTTCGCGGTTAAGGGTGACTTCGGTTTCAAAAATATACGAATAGTCGCCTTTGGCAAAAGGTTCTTCTCTTGAAATTAAATTTTCTTCTTTGGCAATTTTGGGCGCGCCCTCCGCGCCGGAGCGCGCGTCGTTCCGCAGCGAATCTGAGGCGGACAGCGGCGGCCTGGCCGGCTGTTTTTCCGACGGAGCGTCAAAATAACTTTTCTTTTTTTCTTTGAGTTCAACCGGTTTAGGCGCGGGAGCGGGGGCAGTTTCGGCCGCAAAAGTGAAATTTATTGTCCGGCCGAAAATTTCCCGCGCTTTCTGTTCCAGTTCCGAAATTTTTACTTCAAGCGCGGTGGCGTAAAAAGAATTGGCGGCGGAAAATTTTAAATTCCAGTTATCTCCGTCAGTCTCGGCCGCGCATTTGCTTAAAGCGTCAAAAATAAAATAATTATCTTTAAAACCGGCTTTTAATTTTTTAAAATCCGGCGCGGCAACGGGCGCCTCAATTTTAGCGTGCGCCACTTTAGGCGTTTTTTGGGCGGCGTCTTCGTTTTCAATTTTTATTTTTCCGGCGGGAATTTCCGCGGGTTTTATGGTAACGCGCGTTATACCGTCGTTATTTTTTTTTTCGGGCGCGGACTCCAGCGCTTCAAGCCTTTTTACAAAACCGTCAATGTCCAGTACGCTGTCCATGACGGTAAACAGGCCCACTTCCGCCGTGATAAAAGGAGTGTCCGCAAATTTTGTTTCTTCAATAACTTTATTGATTTTTCTAGTCAGCGCGGCAAGGTACGACGGGGAAACCTCTTTTGCAATTTCCGCCGCGCCTTCAAACGGCGCGAGGCCGTGGCCGAGGTTAAGATAAAACAAAGCGCCCAGCGAGTTTTTTAAATCATGCAAAAAAGTAAGCGCGTCAAAACCCTCTTTCTGCAAAGTTTCAAAAACGTTGTGCACGCCGGCGGAATCTTTTTTGACAAGCGCGGTTACCGCGGCTTTTAAAATATCTTCGGGCATAAGGCCCAGCATGTCGCGCACAAGTTCTTCGGTAATATTTCCGTCGGAATAAGCTATTGCGCGGTCAAGCATTGTCAGCGCGTCGCGCAGCGCGCCGCCGGCCTGGGCGGCTATTATTTTTAACGCTTTGGGCTCAACTTTTAAATTTTCTTTTTTAGCCAGAACTTCAAGGTGGCCCGCAATGTCCGCCTGCGTTATGGGGCGGAAACGAAAGGTCTGGCAGCGGCTGGCTATGGTGGCCGGAACTTTATGTTTCTCCGTAGTAGCCAGAATAAAAATGACGTGCGCCGGCGGCTCCTCAATAGTCTTTAAAAGCGCGTTAAAAGAACTGTCCGAGAGCATGTGCACTTCGTCAAGAATAAAAATTTTATAACGGTCCCGCGCGGCCGCGAGCGCGACGGTGTCAATAATAGCTTCCCTTATTTTTTCAACCTGCGTGTTTGACGCGGCGTCAAGTTCCAGAACGTCCAAATCAGAGCCGGCCGCGATTTCAAGACACTGCGGGCACTTGCCGCACGGCGTTACCGACGGGCCGGCCGCGGCCGTGCAGTTTAAAGCTTTTGCCAAAATCCTGGCCGTCGTGGTTTTGCCGCAGCCGCGCGGGCCGTAAAAAAGATACGCGTGGCCTATGCGGTTTAATTTTATGGCGTTGGCCAGAGTTTTTGAAATAGTTTCCTGGCCGACCATATCTTCAAACGCCTGCGGGCGGTATTTGTTGGAGAGGCTTACGTATCTCGGGGTGTCTTCAAACATTTCCATATATTTTACCTACTTGCTTAAAAATTTAGAATTTTCCAGTTCCGCTTTTTTAAAATCCAGGCTGTATTTGCCGGGGCCTAAAATAACCGCGGGCGTCAGGCCCGCAACAGCCACAAGAATAAAGAAAAGGAAAAAATTATTAACGTCCGCGCCGAAGAAAATGACGCCGTTGATAACCCAAAAAACCATCAGACAAATTGCCGTGAGTTTTGTGCGGTAACCCAGTAAAAACGCAAAAGCCGCTATAACGCCCAGTATGCTTTCCGCCACTATCACGCCGGAGGGAATTGTTATGTTAAATTTAAGCATAACCATGTCCGCCGCGGAACGGAAATTAAGCAAAATGCCGAACACAAAATAAACGGCCGCCGCGCTGCACAACAGCCGGCTGACAAGCATTGACACGGAAAAAGCGGTTTCGTCCACAACGCAGACGCAGGTGGTTTTGACTTTCATTATAGTGATTTATCCTCCTATTTTGTCCCTCCGCCTGAAAGGGGGAGGGCGCGGGCGGGGGTTTTATACACAACATGTACACAAATATGCGCAGTCCAGTTGGAAAAACTCGGCGCAAAAATGGAACTTACTTGATTTTATAACGTCCATTTACCCCTTTCCCCTTAGGGGGTTTCCCCCTAAAAGGGGGAATTAACAGCTATATATTTGTTTACAGAACTCTCACACTGTCATATCATTCACAGGGAGAGGGAAAAATTAAAAATATAAATTGCCGGACAGGGAATAATAAGTCCTCTCCTGCCCGGTTCCGAGATTCCTAAATTCCACGTTTCCCGTGACGGCCACGCCCATGATTTTGACCGTGGCGCCCGCGCTGACCGACTGGTACGGATTGCCCGCCCAGTAATCTTTTGCGACAGAGTACGCGCCGTGCAAATCAAACAAATCCAAAGGCAGCACAGCGTAAGTGTTCCAAAAATAATCCAAAAAAGAACTGTTTACCGTCACAAAATAAGGAGTGTCTATCCAGATATTATTTACCGCGGGCGGCGTCTGGCTGAAAAAACTTTTTGAGAACGCGCTTTTTACAAGCACTGGTTTTATCGTCACGCCGGCCAGGATGCTGGCGCGCGTTTCGTCCAAAGTATAATCCGAAAGAATATCGCCGTAGCCGGAAAAATACCCGGGCTTTTGTTCATGACGCACAAACTCCGCGCCCAAACCCGCGTAAAGCATTTCAATAAGTTCGCGCGTGCGGCCGATGATATAATATTTGGCGTCCGCGCCCGCGGAATAATTCATATATCCGTTGGAGCGCGGCACAAAACCGCCCTCCGCGCCCCAGGCTATTCTGCCGGGCTGATATTCCGCGCGGAGGCCGAAGCGGTTCACGCTCGGGGACTCGTCGGTATTTTTATAATAGGCGTACATGGGGATAATAGTCAAATCTTCATTCACTTTATAATAAAGCGCGGCGCGCGCGGCCACAAAACCGCTTTCCCCCGTCACGCCTGAGACGATAACCTGCGCGAACGCGCCCGCGGGAAATAAAATCAAAAAAAGAAAAATAATCTTCTTAAACATTATTATAATATTACAAATTTTTGAAAGTTTAATATATAAAAAAGCGGCGCCGGAATTGTGAAACGGTTCTAAGCTCATTGCGGTAAAATATATTCTATAGATTTTTAGGACGAAAAATTTAAGGAAAAAACATGAAATGTCGTTTCGGGCGGCGCAAATAAAAATCCCCCGCTGCCGGGGGATTTCTATTAAATTAGTTATGAACTCTTGCAGACATATTTTCTCTGTTCAACCTTATATGTGTAAGTGACGTCACAATTTAAGGTTTCGTGCCCGCATGTACAACTATGATTGCCAGGCGATGTCTCAAGCGGAACAAAAGTTTTACAGTTATTTGTGGCGGCGGCGCTTGTGCCATAGTAGTTTTCCCAATCTAAAAAAAGCTTGCAGCAGGCCTTGTATGTCATATCATTCTCGCTGGCGCCGGTGTTGCCAGATGTTCCCGGGCTCCAGGAACCCGTAATCTGCTGAGAGGAATAAGCCATAGTTACCACATACACGTAACAAGATATTGCTCCGCTTGCCGCGGTGCACTCAGAAGATAACGGAGCGGCGCCGTTATTGGTATTGTTACACGGTGTGTAAGCCTGTCCCTTAAATGTGGTTGACGCGTACTCTCCCACCGCATTGGAGTCAGTACCGGAATACAGATTACTGTTTGTTACCGTCCAGGTCCATTGGGCCGTCCCCGAAGTTTTGCAACAGGTGCCGGTATCTTCCAGATAACTCTGCCCGTTCTGCGTCTGTCCGGACGGGCACGTTATAGTCGTGCACTTCGTTTTGCATTCGCCGTTGACCCAGCTTTTGCCGGTAATATTGCAGCAGTTCCCCGGATAGCTTGTTTTATACGCGTTGGTTTCAGAGTCGCCGCAGCATATGGAACCTTCGCCCGGGCCCAAACCTGGGCTCGTTTGGTTACACCTGCAACGTTCATAAGCGGTTGCGCCGAATACTGCGGCGCCGGCGGCAAAAAACAAAACGGCCATAAACACAAAATATTTAATTACATTTTTCACAGAAAGCCTCCTCACATAAGCATAAAACTACTCTTATATTTTAAAACAGAAAAAGACTAATTAAAAATAAGTAAAAAGACTATGTTTATTTACGACTGAGACGATTCCGCGCAGGCGGTTGAAGCCAAACAGAATTTTTAAACATTTTTTGGCGTTTTTCTCAAATTTTTGAGTAACCGGAGTACGCGGGCATATGCAGAAAAACCGGCGGCCGCAAAAATGCAGCCGCCGGAGTTTGTATCAAAAGCTTTAAATTAACTGCAGCTTACGGTATCATAAACGACATAGCATATGCACCGGTACATATAATACATTGTGCCGGAACTAAACTGACCGACGTAATAGCCGTTATAACAGTCCCACATTCTGTCGCCGGAGTTATAGTTGCAGCTTGTGCAGGAGGTGCTTTTGTCATCACACAATTGGGCTGAAGACGACGGCCCCCAGTAATGCGTGATCATGAAGTTGCAGGAATATCCTTTGGGAGAACATGCCGCGTTGGTAGTCCGCGTTGTCCCGTCGCAAACATTATTTGTGGCTTTGAAGTTATTAAATAAAACGTCGCAGCTGCCGCCCTGAAGAGCGTTGCACGCGTTTGTCGCCGCGGTTATTGCCGCGGTTGAGGTCGGGTTAGAGCCTACTGATTTTGTTTCAATATACACGGCTCCGAGATCACTGGTAAAAGTATTATTTGTCCTCTGCCATACGCTGGAAGAAGCCGCCGTGCAGCAGCTGCCGTCTTCAGAATAATTAACGGAGGTATTTCTTGTTCCGCCGGCACACGTTGACGGGCAGGCGGTCAGACAGGCTTTTCTGGACGCTACCCATCTTTTGCCCGCGCTCATTTCTGCGGAAGTGCAGCAGCGGCCGTCTCCGTCATTAGCTCCGTAACCGCCGTAAAGACCGTTGCAGCAGTATGCCGCGGTATATGTTGAGTTAGGGTTTTTCCCTTGATTAAGAGCGTTGCAGCAAAC
>JAIRUU010000056.1 GCA_031254225.1 Candidatus Elusimicrobium euhamitermitis | reverse complement strand
TGGGCGGTGGTATAAGTAGACTTGGCGTTATTTACCTGGTCTCTCAAATTCTGGGATTCCTGCTGCAGATTCGTCAGCGTTGTGGTAACGGATTTAGTGGAATCGGTTGCCGTTGTATTGGCGGCGGTATTGGCTGAATCAGCCGTGGCGCACGCGGCAAGGGCAAAAGTTGAAGATAATGCGGCGAGTAATAATACTTTATTCATATCAGTTCTCCTTAATATACTTACCCTTAAATTCTATAATTATGAAAAACATGTGTCAAATTGCTAAAATATAAATAACAGCCAGGGGGCCGCTGTTCCGCAGGGGACAGAGGAACTTCCGGACTTCACAGGGCGCCGTGCCGCGCGAAAGCGCGGGGGTTTCGGGCTAAAATCCGAGACCACGGAAAGTGCAACAGAAAATATACCGCCGCGTCGTAGCGTAAGCGAAGACGGGTAAGGTTGAAAAGGTGCGGTAAGAGCGCACCGCGCTTTTGGCGACAAAAGCGGCACTGCAAACCCCGCGGGAAGCAAGGCCAAATATGCGCATATGCTGCCCGCATTCGCCGCAGAGTAGGCCGCAAAGAGTAATGGTCCCCGCCGTCACGGCGCAAGCCGCAGCGAAACAGAATCCGGGGTACAGGCTGTTAAAAAAATGAAGGCCGCGCACCGTAAAAGTGCGCGGCCTTCGCGTTAATTAATATTATTCTTTTATGGGATATATGTACCATTTTCCTTTATTGGAGCCGCTTTCTAATCTTATTGTATTCGCCGGTTCGGTAAAAGACTGGCATATCTGTTTTGAATTAAACCAACCTGAAGCGGCACAGGTAAAAACTGATTTTTGTTCATCTGATTGCGCGGGAGTGTAAGTGAAGAATACTTCAGTTATAAAATATTTCCCGGTAATAGATCCGTCGGGTAAAATTTTAAAGTTATTATTTCCAATCCATAGGCCGTCGCTTTCTATTTTCTTATTTTTATACGGTATGTCCAAAACCGTCCAATCTTTGGGATATTTATTATTTTGTTTGTGATAAATTTCGGCAATTCCGGCAAGTTCATTTAATTGTTGAAAAACAATGTACGATTTTTTTTCCAGGAAAGATTTATAAATGTCTTCTGAAAAGTATAATAACAGACCTATAATGATAAACAAAACAATACTTGTCCTTTTCATAACATCTCCTATGAATATTTTTTTATGATTTCTTCTTTCACTTCTTTGAAATTGCCGTCGGAAATTGACTGGCGGACGCGTTCCATCGTGCGCGTCAGGAATCTTATATTATGTGTTGAAAGCAGACGATGGCTGGTAAGTTCGTTGGCGCGGAATAGATGCGACAGATACGCGCGGGTATATTTTTGGCAGACTATGCAGTCGCAGTTTTCGTCCAGCGGTTTGTCAGACGCGCGGTGTTCGTTATTTTTTATATTAACTTTACCGTTGCTCGTCATGGCCTGGCCGTTGCGCGCGACGCGCGTCGGCCACACGCAGTCAAACATATCCACGCCGCGCTCAATGCAGTTTAACATTTCTATCGGCGTGCCGAGGCCCATTAAATAACGCGGTTTATTTTCCGGCAGATTTGGAATTACGGCTTCAACCGCGGCGTTCATTTCTTCTAAAGTTTCGCCGACGCTTAAGCCTCCTATGCAAAAACCGTGCACGTTTTGCTCCGCCATATGCCGCGCGGCTTCGGCGCGGAGGTCAGGGTAAATTGAGCCCTGGATTATGCCGAATAACAAACTGTTGCCGACGGTAAAACCGCCGTCTTCACGTTTTTCTATTTTTTGTTCCGGCATGATTTTGGCGTAGTGAGCGGCCGCTCTTTCCGCCCAGCGTTTTGTTGCCGCAAGCGCGTTTCTTAAATCATTTTTGTGGGCGGTGTTTGGCATAAGCACGTCAAGGCAGGTCCAGATATCAGAGTTTATCGCCGCCTGGTATTCAATAACGTTTTCAGGCGTAAAAAAATGTTTGCTGCCGTCGTGGTGGCTTTTAAACCAGACGCCGTCTTCCGTAATTTTCCTAAGATGCGAAAGACTGTGCACCTGAAACCCGCCGGAGTCCGTCAAAATACTCCTGTCCCAGCACATAAATTTATGCAGGCCGCCCATTTTTTGCAAGACCTCAGTTCCTGGCCGCAGATATAAATGGTAAGTGTTTGAAAGCAGACATTCGGCCCCGACGGAGCGCAAATCTTCTTCGTTAAGCGCTTTGACGCAGGCCTGCGTGGCCACCGGCATAAAAACGGGAGTATGCACCGCGCCGTGTTTTGTGTAGAGCACGCCGGCGCGGGCTAAAGAATTTTTATCTTTGGCAATAATTTTGAAAGGTGAAATCATAAAATCAACATTGAATCTCCGAAAGAATAAAAACGGTAATTATTTGTAACGGCTTCGCCGTACGCCTCAAAAATAAAATCTTCGTCCGCAAACGCCGCGGCCATGCACAGCGGCGTGGAGTCCGGAAAATGGAAATTTGTTATAAGCGCGTCAACAGCTTTAAATTTATAACCCGGATAAATAAATAAATCCGTCCACTTTTGGCCTGCGGCCGTTATCCCGTTATCCGTAAAACTTTCCAACGTGCGCGTACTTGTGGTGCCGATGGAAAATATGCGTTTTCCGGCCGCGCGCGCGGCGTTTATTCTCGCAGCCGCGCCAACGGAAATTTCCGCCAGTTCGGGCAGCATTTTGTGTTTTTCCGGCGCGGTTTTTAAAGGTTTAAAAGTGCCCCAGCCTACGTGCAGCGTAATCCGCGCCACGCTCATGCCCATATCCTCAATTTTTTTCAAAAGTTCCGGCGTAAAGTGAAAACCTGCGGTCGGCGCGGCTATGGAACCTTCATGCTCGGCGTAAACAGTCTGATAACGGTCTTTGTCCGACTGCACGCTCGGCGTCATGCCGTCATGCTTGCGCGCTTTTTCAATATATTGCGGCAGCGGCATAAGGCCGTGAGCATGCGCGTAACCGAGCACGTCACTCTTGTTAAATTTCAGAACAATCTCGCCGTTTTCCGTCAGAGACTGCGCGGCGGCTTTTAAACCGCCGTCAAAAATTAGCTCCGCGCCGGGTTTAAAATCGCGCAGCAGCGCGGTCCACTCTGACGGGTTTTGCAGCGGGCGCACGAGCAGGACTTCCACCCTGCCGCCCGTCGGTTTCCGCGCGAAAAGTTTGGCGGGGAAAACTTTAGTGTCGTTAATAACCAGACAGTCGCCCTGTCTGAAATACGACGGAATGTCGCGGAAAATTTTATGCGTAATGCTTTTATCCGCGCGGTTTAGGACCATTAATTTTGCGCTGTCGCGCGGCGTGGCCGGCGCGCGGGCGATATTTATTTTAAGGTTTTTAAATTGTTCAAACATAGTTAAATTAGAGTGCCCGTCTTCGCTTCGCTGCGGCGCGGCTGAGCAAATTATTTTATAATTTGCTCAGTTTTGCGCCAGGGTAAAAAGTTTTTAAAATATCTTTGTAATTGGTGCCGCGCTCAGCCATGGCTTTGGCGCTGTCCTGGCACATGCCGGTGCCGTGGCCGTAACCTTTGCCTTCAAAATCAAAACCGCCGGAAGTTTTTTTAATTTTTGTCAGCATGCAGCTTTTAAATTTTACGGAACCTATCGCAATGCGGAAATCATTGCAGGAAATTTTCCTGTTGTCATGTTTTGTTCTTACAATCAGCTGCGCCGCGCGGCCGCCGGAAGTTTTTTTTGAGATGGAAATTCCCGTTATCGTTCCTTTAAGACCGCTTTTTGCCGCGGCCGCGGAAACTTCGGCGTTTGTAAAAGAACGCGACCACGTTGCATTCTGGCTTTTATCCCCGTAAGGGCATTTCACGCCGAGCAGCGGTTTTATATTTCCGTCAGGGCTGTTCCACGGCAAAGGGTCGGTATGCCCGCCGCAGTTGGCGTGGTAATAGGTATAAAAAAGTTTGTTTTCAAATTTCAAAACCTGCCCGCCGGTTTTGTCAACCGCTTCTTTTACCGGCGGATAAACAATGCCGGAGCCTTTGTACATCTGGCTGCGCACGTCGGCGTATAAATCAAAACTTTTGTTAACCTGGTCTTCCAGAGCTCTGGCCGTATACGTGCGCGCGGCGACGGCCTGCGCTTTAAGCGCCTCGGCAGGCCAGGAATAACTCATCTCATAAGGCAGCACGCCGTAAAGATATTCCTCAAGCTCGGTTTCTTCAATAATATTAAAACTGTTTTTTGACGGGGTTATTGTAAGAACGCCGGTGTAAGTGTTGCCGTTTATATTAAAAGGCGTTTGTTTAAGAGGTTTTAAAATTATATCGCCCTCCGCTTCCAGAGAGCCGGCTTTTATTTTGCCGTTTTTCAGCAGCTGGACGGAAAACGTGCCGCCGCTTTCAAGTTTATATTTTTTGCCTGTTTTCATGACGACGAGATTGAAAGGCCCGCCGGCGGTAATCTGCTGTTTTTGCGCGTTTTCAACAATTAAAATTCTGAGCGCAAAAAGATTTGCGCTCAAAAGGAAAACGGTCAGGAATAAAAATAATTTTTTCAAAACAACGTACCCTCCGGCGTTCGTTTGCCAAGATGGTCGTAAGCTTTTTTTGCGGCCACGCGCCCGCGCGGCGTGCGCGCTATAAAACCGGCTTTGATGAGGTAAGGCTCAATAACGTCGGTCAGCGTGTCTGTGCTTTCCGAAACCGCTATGGCGAGGTTATCCACGCCGACGGGTCCGCCGCCGAATTTGTCTATCAAAGCCTCCAAAATTCTTTTGTCCATTGAGTCAAGGCCGTGAGAGTCTATGTCTAAAGACTCCATCGCAATATCCGCTATTTCAGACGTAATTATGCCTTTGCCTTTGACCTGCGCAAAGTCGCGCGCGCGGCGCAGCAGGCGGTTGGCTATGCGCGGCGTGCCGCGGGAACGCGCGGCCAGCGCCTCAAGGCCTTTTCTGTCCGCTTGAATATTTAAAAGTCCGGCGGAGCGTTCCAGAATGTCAGCAATTTCTTTTACTTCATAAAAATTTAAATTAAAAACTATGCCGAACCTGTCCCGCAGCGGGCCGGTAAGCAGGCCGCTGCGCGTGGTCGCGCCGACGAGCGTAAACCGCGGCACGGACAATTTTAACGTCGTAGAGCCCGCGCCTTTGCCGGTGTTTATGAAAAAATTAAAATCTTCCATCGCCGGATAAAGCGCTTCTTCAACTGCGGGGTTTAGGCGGTGGATTTCGTCCACAAACAAAATATCGCCGTCTGAAATTTCGGTTGTGAGCATAGCCGCCAGGTCGCCCGGGCGGGAAAGGACGGGGCCGGAAGTGGTTTTAATATTAACGCCCATTTCTTTTGCCAGAATATTTGCAAGAGTGGTTTTGCCGAGGCCCGGGGGGGAATAAAACAGCGTATGATCCAGCGCCTCGCCGCGTTTTTTTGCGGCGGCGAGAAAAACGCGCAGGTTTTCCTTTAGGCTCTCCTGCCCTACGAACTCGTCAAGGCTTAACGGGCGCAACGCGGCGTCTAAATTATTCTTTTCGTCCGCCGTGGGGGCCAGATTCAGCGTTTCATTGTAGCTTGTCATTTTTTGAGTATCCTTAACGCGCTTCTTAAAATATTTTCAACGTTGCCGCTCTCGGTGGCGCCGGTTGCGTATAACTGTTCAAAAGCTTTACGGCTTTCAAGCGGGCTGTAGCCTAGGGCGGCAAGCGCGGCCGTAACCTCGCTCATAAGCGGAGTGTCTTCAAATTGTTTTATTCTGGGCGCGCCCTGTACGGTCACGGCGTCCATTTTGCCGTCAAGAGAATGGATTAATTTCTCCGCCGTTTTGGAAGTAAAACCGAAGATAGCCGTTAAAATTTTAGGATCTTTTTTTATGATAGCGTTATGGAAATCCGCCACGCTGCGCAAGGCTTTGTTTAAATATTCAAGAGCTTTTTTTGCGCCGGTGTTTGGGATAGCGTCGCGGAAAAGGGACCAGAGCTGTTTGTCTTCTTTAGTCAGAAAACCGTACAGCACGGTGCCGTCGTAGGGAGAAATGGATTCCGCCACGTAAAGCGCGGCCTCTCTGCCGTTTTCCAGCGCGGCGAGGCTGGCTGGCGCGCAGTTAATTTCATAACCTATGCCGCCGGACAGGAGGACGACGCTGTCTTCCCGGAGCTCAAAAACTATTCCCTGTATATATGAAATCATAACATCATTATACGTTTTATTTCTGTTTTTTGGCTAGAAGGTAAACGGGTATGCCGGCTAAGAATATGGCAAGCGCGATAAGAAGATATTTTATGTTGGCCGCGTAAATCAGCCACACGGCGTAAAGCGCGCCGGCGGCGGCGCTAAGGCGCGCGCGGTTTACTCCCACGTTAAAACCCTGCGGGAATTTTTTGCCGGAAATTTTAAGCAGATAAAGCGGCGTTATTAAGTAAACCGGCATTATCATGACCGCGGTTATGGTCAGCAGCGTCTGAAAAGCGTTAGCGGATACAAAACCCACAAACAGCAGGGCCTGCACGGTCAGCGTAGTGATAAACAGCGAAAACACGGGCACGAGATTTTTATTTTCTTTGGTAAATTGCCTGGGGAAAGAATTATCTTTTGCCGCGGAAAACGGTACTTCCGCGGTAATTGTGGTAAGCGAAAGTATGGCAAAAAAGACGGAGACTATCATGCCCGCGTTCATTATAATCCCGCCGGCGCGGCCTATTATATATTCCAAAATTCCGGCGGTAGACGGGTTTTCCATGGCGGCTATCTGCGCGCGGCCCAGCACGCCGAACGGCAAAACAGAGACGCAGACATAAATCGTTATGCACAGCAAAAACGCCGTCATCAGCGCGGCGGAAACGGTTTTGCCGCTTTTGGCCCTGCCGGCGAGCACGACCGTGGTTTCAATTCCTATAAACGCCCACAGCGTGACTATCATGGCGTTTTTAATCTGGCCCGAAAAACTTACGCCCAAATCCGTTGCCGCGTTTTGCGTAAGCGCGGTTTTTAATACCGGCAGTTTTACTGTCAGAAATAAAATTAAGATAAATAAAAAAACAGGGAACAGTTTAAATATTGTCCCCAGTAAATTTATGAAAGCGGTTTCTTTAATGCCTTTTGATATGAGCGCGTAAAAACACCATATAACGACGCTTGAGAGAATAATTGAATTTAAATTATTACCGCCGGTAAACGCGCCCGGGAAAAAATAATTTAAACTTTCCATGAGCACGACTAAAAAAGCGCTTACGGCGCAGGCGTTTGAAAACCAGTAGCCCCAGGCGGTAAAAAAGCCGGCGGTTTCGCCAAACCCTTCTTTGGCGTAGGCGTAAAGGCCGGAAGTTAAGTCGGGTCGCACCGTCGCAAGCACGCGGAAAGCGTCCGTCAGAAAATACATGCCGACGCCGGTTATAATCCACGCGGCAAGCACGGCCGCCGCGCCCGCCCCGTCCGCCATATTTTGCGGAAGAGCGAACACGCCGGAGCCTACCGTCGCGCTGATAACCAGGCCGGTTAACCCGAGGAAACCTAATTTAAGAGAATTTTTCATTGTGTTAGCGTATTAATACGATAATACGCTAATTATAACATATTTTAACGGATAAAAATTTGCCGTCCCTCTTGCTCAGCAAGAGGGACGGGTATGATTTTATTATAAGTGTATCAGTTTTTCTTTTTCGGTTAACTGCTCGTAAGAATCAAAAGCTTTGAAATAGGCTATTGATTTTTCAAGGTTTGTCAGAAGCGAGCAGTTGCACTTGACGGCCATTTTGCGTATGGCGGAGTTAAATTCCAGCTCGTCAAGTTCCAGGCTTTTGTGGACGTTTACGACGAAATCCACCTTGCGCTGTTTAATAATATCAACCGGTTTGGGGTCATGATGATAGAAAACGGCAGTCGCCTCATAACCGCGTTTTTTAAGATATTCCGCGGTGCCGTACGTCGCGTAAACCGGCACGCCAAGTTTGTAAACGCGGTCAATGACTTCCATAAAGCGCACTTTGTCGCGTTCGCGGCCGGTGCTGAGCAGAATGCCTTTTTTGGGCACGCGGATCTGGGTGGACTCCATCGCCAAAAGCATGGCCTCGTTAAAGTTTTTGCCCACGCAGCCGACTTCGCCGGTAGAGGCCATTTCAACGCCCAAAATAGGGTCCGCGCCGTCTAAGCGCTGGAAGCTGAACATGCTGGCTTTAACGCCGGTGAACGGAATTTCAGACTCGTCCGGCAGAATTTTGGTTACCGGTTTGCCGTACATAACCTTGCACGCTATTTCCGCCAGATTGTAGCCCGAAACTTTTGATATGAACGGGAAAGAGCGGGAGGCGCGCGCGTTGCATTCAATAACTTTTACGTCGTTGTCTTTCGCGATAAACTGTATATTGAACGGGCCGTTTAAGTTAAGGCCTTTGGCTATTTTGCGGACAATGTCCCTTATCGTGTTCGCGGTTTTGGTGTAAATTTTTTCCGCCGGAAAAACAAGCGTAGCGTCCCCGCTGTGGACGCCGGCGTTTTCAACGTGTTCGGAAATGAAAGAAATCATAACCTCGCCGTTTTTGGCCACGCCGTCGCACTCAAGCTCTTTGGCGTCTAAAATAAATTTAGACAGCACCACGGGAAAATCTGCCGATATATCTTTGGTAAGCGAAAGATAATAGTCCAGACTTTTCTGGTCGTTCGCTACGTTCATCAGCGTGCCCGAGAGGACAAAGCTCGGGCGTATTAATACGGGAAAACCGTTCTCTTTGATAAACGCGTCAATTTCTTTTCTTGAGACGGCCGACGTCCATTTCGGCTGGTCCACGCCGAGAGAGTCAAGAATAGCCGAGAACTTTGTTCTGTTCTCCGCCTTGTCCACCGTTTCATAACTGTGGCCCATAATTTTGACGCCGGCGCGGCTCAAGTAGGGCGTTAAATTATTAGGGTTCTGCCCGCCCATGCAGGCTACTACGCCGCGCGGATTTTCAATATCAATAATATCCATAACGCGTTCAAAAGACAGTTCTTCAAAGTACAGCCTGTCCGACGTGTTAAAGTCCGTTGACACCGTTTCTGGGTTGCAGTTTATGATAATGCTGTCGTCTTTCTGTTCTTTAAAATATTTGCTGGTCATGACGGAGCACCAGTCAAATTCCAGACTGCTGCCTATGCGGTAGCTGCCGCTTCCTAGGGTAACTATGCTTTTATTTTTATTCGTGACTTTAACGTCGTTAAAATCCCCGTCGTAAGTCAGATAAAGATAGTTGGATTTTGTGGCGTATTCTGCGGACGTTGTGTCTATTTGTTTTACCACCGGCGTTATTTTTTTGGATTTTCTTAAGTTACACAGACCAAGCGACAGCGCGTTGATTTCCCGCACGGTAAATTTCTGTTTCGGCTGCACGGTTGAGAGAAAAATTTTTGTCAGCTGATAGTCAGAAAACCCGCGGGATTTCAGGCGGCGCAGATACTCCGCGTCAATATTTGAAAACGCTTTGTTAATTTCCGCCGCGGTAATTTTGGCGGGCGTTTTAAAATCTTTAAAGAAATCCCTCAACTCCGTTTCCAGATGTACAAGATAACCGAGATGACTTATAAACCACGGGTCAATGGTTGTCCTTTTCTGCACGCTTTTAAGCGTAAAACCGCGCTTTAAAAATTCATAAATAGCAAAAATGCGCATGTTGGTCGGATTAGAAAGTTCAAGCAGCAGTTCTTTGTTTGACGCTTTTGCAAAAACTTCTTTTGTAATGCCTTCCTCGTCTTCCTGCACCATGCGTATGGATTTTTGTATGACTTCGCAGAAATTGCGGCCGAGGGCCATAACTTCGCCGACGGATTTCATCTGCGTGCCCAAAAGTTTTGACACGCCGGAAAATTTCTTTAAATCCCAGCGAGGCATTTTGAGGGACACGTAATCCAGCGAAGGCTCGTAGAACGCCGACGTTGTGCCCGTGACGGGATTTTTAAGTTCCAGAAGTTCAAAACCGCAAACAACTTTCGCGGCGACAAAAGCTATCGGGTACCCCGTGGCTTTGCTTGCCAGCGCGGACGAGCGGGAAAGGCGCGCGTTGATTTCTATGACGTAATATTCAAGCGTAAACGGGCTTAAAGCGAACTGCACGTTGCATTCGCCGACGACGCCTATGCTTTTTACTATGTTAAGCGCCGCGTCCCGCAGCATGTTATTTTCCCTGTTGTTTAAAGTCTGCACAGGCGCTATAACGATGGAGTCCCCTGTGTGTATGCCCATGGGGTCCAGGTTTTCCATGTTGCAGATTGTTATGCAGTTGCCGGCGCTGTCCCGCATGACTTCATACTCAATTTCTTTCCAGCCGTGAAGGGATTTTTCAATTAAAATCTGCGGGGACGACGTTAAAGCCGACGACGCCAGTTTCTCAAGGTCCGCCGGAGTTTTGGCAAGGCCGCTGCCCAGGCCGCCCAGCGCGTAGGCAGAGCGCGTGATGACGGGGTATCCTATCTGCTCCGCCGTTTTAAGCGCGTCTTCCACTGTTTCCACGGCGTGGCTTTGCGGTATGGGGATAGAAATTTTGTTCATTTGTTTTGCGAACAAATCCCTGTCTTCCGACATTTCCAGAGATTTTACCGGCGTGCCCAAAACTTTAACGCCGTATTTTTTTAACACGCCGGAATTTTCCAAAGCTATGACGCAGTTTAAAGCCGTCTGCCCGCCGAAGCCGGAGATTATCGCCGAGGGCCGTTCTTCTTTAATAATCTTTTCAATCCAGAAGGGCGTGACCGGGTAAAGATAAACTTTTTTATTCGGCGCGGAATTGGTCTGGACCGAGGCTATGTTCGGATTCATGACAATGACTTCAAGGTTTTCTTCCTCCAAAGCTTTTATAGCCTGGGAGCCGGAATAATCAAACTCGCCCG
>JAIRUU010000106.1 GCA_031254225.1 Candidatus Elusimicrobium euhamitermitis | reverse complement strand
GAATTTTGGAGCCTCGTCTTCAGCGGCATATTGTTCGGTAGTTTTTCCTGCGTTCCTACTTAAGCGCCTGCTCGACAGCCACTGCCACGGCCACAGTCGCGCCCACCATCGGGTTATTGCCCATGCCGATGAGGCCCATCATTTCAACGTGCGCCGGTACCGACGAGGAACCTGCAAACTGCGCGTCCCCGTGCATTCTGCCCATAGTGTCCGTCATGCCGTATGACGCGGGGCCGGCGGCCATATTGTCAGGGTGCAGCGTGCGGCCCGTGCCGCCGCCGGAAGCGACGGAGAAATATTTTTTATTGTTTTCCCCCGCCCATTTTTTATAAGTGCCCGCGACGGGGTGCTGAAAGCGCGTGGGGTTGGTTGAGTTGCCGGTAATGGAAACGTCAACGCCCTCGTGAATCATAACGGCGACGCCTTCGCTCACGTCGTCCGCGCCGTAAACTCTCACTTTGGCTTTGTCGCCCGACGAGAACGGCGTTTCTTTTACTATTTTCAGCTTGCCGGAATAGTAATCATATTCCGTTTCCACCGACGTAAAACCGTTGACGCGGCTTATGATGTAGGCCGCGTCTTTACCCAGTCCGTTCAAAATTACTTTCAGCGGTTCTTTACGCACTTTGTTTGCCGTGCGCGCTATGCCTATTGCGCCTTCCGCCGCCGCAAAAGATTCGTGGCCGGCCAAAAAACAAAAACATTTTGTCTGTTCTTTTAAAAGCATTGCCGCCAAATTTCCGTGGCCGAGCCCGACGAGCCTCTGGTCCGCCACCGACCCGGGAATGCAAAAAGCCTGCAGGCCTATGCCTATAGCCTCCGCCGCGTCGGCCGCGTTTTTGCAGCCTTTTTTGACGGCTATGGCCGCGCCTAAAGTATAAGCCCAGACCGCGTTGTCAAACGCTATGGGCTGTATGCCTTTGACTATTTTTTCAACGTCAATTTTTTTGTCGTCGCAGACTTTTTTAGCGTCTTCCAAAGTTTTCATGCCGTACTCGGCCAGACATTTTTCAATGCCTTTAATCCTTCTCTCAAAACCCTCAAATCTTATGGTCATAGTTACTCCTTCCTCGGGTCAATTTTTTTGACGGCTTCGTCGTAGCGGCCGTAAGTGCTAACGTTTTTTTCAAAAGCGGTTCTGGGGTCAGTCCCTTTTTTTATGGCATCCATCATTTTGCCGAGGTGGACAAATTTGTAGCCGATAACTTCGTCGTTTTTATCAAGCCCTGTTTCCAAAATATATCCTTCGGCCATTTCAAGATAGCGCACGCCTTTTGCTTTTGTGCCGTACATTGTGCCCACCTGTGAGCGCAGGCCTTTGCCCAAATCTTCCATGCCAGCGCCTATGGGCAGCCCGCCTTCTGAAAACGCGGTTTGCGTTCTGCCGTAGGCAATTTGCAGGAAAAGCTCTCGCATGGCGACGTTTATGGCGTCGCACACCAGGTCGGTGTTCAAAGCTTCCAAAATGGTTTTGCCGGATAACACCTCCGCCGCCATGGCCGCGGAGTGCGTCATTCCGCTGCAGCCTATGGTTTCAACCAAAGCTTCTTCAATAACGCCTTTTTTGACGTTAAGCGTCAGTTTGCACGCGCCCTGCTGCGGCGCGCACCAGCCTATGCCGTGCGTTAAACCGCTGATGTCCTGTATCTGCGTGGCTTTGACCCATTTGCCTTCTTCCGGTATGGGCGCGGGGCCGTGTTTGGGGCCTTTGGCTACGCAGCACATTTGCTGTACTTCATGCGAACATTCATAGTCGCATTTGTTTGCGCAATTGCTCATTGTTAGTTTCTCCTGTAAGATGAATTTATCCCTTATATTTTATAAAATTTTGATATGACGAATAAATATATTGAAGACGTGATAAACACGCTTAAAAAACTGGATTTAAAATCCGTTGAAGCCGCGGCGGAAATTGCGGCGGACACTGTGGCGCGCGGCGGAATAATACACACGTTTGGCGCGGGGCACAGCGGCAGCGTGGCGCTGGAGGGCTTTCACCGCAGCGGCGCTTTCGCGGCAATTGACGCGGTGCTTGACCCCGCGCTGCAATTCCAAAACGGCGCGCGCGCAGGAACCGAGGCGGAGCGTACGGAAGGCTATATCCTGCCCATAATAAAAAAACATATTTTCACCTCGGGCGACTGCATGATAATAGTGTCAAATTCCGGCCGCAACCCCGCGGGCGTTGACGCGGCTCTTTACGCTAGTGGGCGCGGGTGCAAAGTGATTGTTATCACGGCCTATGCCGCGCAGAAGGACAGCGGGTCCCGCCACTCGTCCGGCAAAAAACTGGCGGACTGCGCCGACGTTATTTTGGACAATCTTGCCGGCAGGGACGAAGCCAATATAACTCTTTTTGACAACAAAAAATTCGGCCCCGTTTCCACCGTTACCGGCGCGGCGTTAATCAACGCGGTCTTTTTCCGCGCGGCGGAGCGTCTGCTTGCGCGCGGTATTAAGCCGGACGTTTATTCCAGCAGCAACGCCGGCGGCGACGACGGCAACGCCGTAATTGAACAAAAATACGCGGGAAAAATTAAACATTTGTAACAAAAATATAGTATTATTAAATAGTT
This sequence comes from Candidatus Elusimicrobium euhamitermitis, assembly GCA_031254225.1. Classification (GTDB taxonomy): domain Bacteria; phylum Elusimicrobiota; class Elusimicrobia; order Elusimicrobiales; family Elusimicrobiaceae; genus Elusimicrobium; species Elusimicrobium euhamitermitis. The sequence continues at coordinate 6,493 of JAIRUU010000106.1, read as the reverse complement.
AATATTAATCATACGGAGGCAAATATGGGAACAAAGGATATTGAAGTAATAAAAAAATGCGGCGGCGACGCGAAGGCTGTCGTGGCTGAGCTAAACAAAGCTTTCTCAGACGAGTGGCTTGCCTATTACCAGTACTGGATAGGCTCAAAAATAGCCGAGGGTTTAATGCGCCCCGACGTGCAGAAAGAACTTATGGAACACGCTGGCGAAGAACTTGAGCACGCCGGCAAAGTGGCGGACAGGATTATTTCCCTCGGCGGCACGCCGGTAATAGAGCCCAAAGACTGGTACAAATTTACAAACTGCGGTTATGACGCGCCCAAAGACCCGAGCACCGTTGAACTTTTAAAACAAAATATTAAAGGCGAACAGTGCGCGATAGAAGTTTACAAAAAACTGGCGGAGTTCTGCCACAAAAAAGATTCTGTTACCGTGCACCTTGCCCACAGTATAATGAGGGACGAGGTTGAGCACGAACAGGATTTGCAGGACCTGCAAAAAGATATTTCTTATCTGAAAAAATAATCATAAAATATAAAAATCCTCCGGTTCTCAGTCGGGGGATTTTTTTGCCCATGCGGAAAATAGGACTTTTGGCCCTTGCATATACAATCGTTAATTCCTAATATTTAAATATGGAAACTGCTGCGCGCAAGGCAATATTATTAACGGCGTGCCTGATATTCTGCATATCGGGCTCGTCGGCGTTTGACCTTGCGGCGGAATTGGCGGGCAACGAAAAAATAATACGGGAAACCAAGAAACAGATAGACAGCCGGTCCTTTGACGAAGCGTATGAAACCGCTTTTTGGATTCTCCGCGCGCCGGTTTTTGCTAAATCCGGTTACCCGAAAGAGAAGGCTGAGGGCAATACTTTAACGCGCAGAATAAGCGTTTCAACAGAGTCCCTGCAAATTATGGGGCGTACCGCGGCGCAAGAAAACACGCTGCAGAAAAACCGTTTAAGCGCGGTCAAAACCCTTAATCTGTACGCCGTAAATTTAAATAAAAAAACAGATTGCTCCGCTTATAAACGCGAAACGCTGGAACAGACCGATAACGAACTTTTAAGAGAGTTTCAATCCTTAACAAACTATAAATCTGTGACGGAAATCACAAATAAAACAGAAATTGACGCGCTGGTTGAGACAACTAAAAAAATTTTGGAACTCAGCGTTTGCGCCGCCAGACTTATCGCCTCTGAAAATAATGCCGCGGCAGGATACATTGCGCGTCCGCCCTCCCGCGGATATTGGATAACAGTCAATACTACGACTCACATTTTAAAACTTTATAAAGGCGGCAGTCTGCAAAAAACCTATAACGTGGCTACCGGCAGATTAACGCCCTGGGGCAAGGCCGAGGATGATTACGACGTTAAGTATGAGGGCAAATGCAGCCCTACCCCTAATAAATTATGGAGTATTACGGCAAAAGCCAAGAATAAAACATTCGGCGCTGGCACGGATTATGAGGACCCCGGCGGGCCCGACGGGACTTACGGAACGCGCTGGATGTGTTTGAACGGCACAGGTTACGCCATACACGGCACTAACGCGCCGGAATCCGTAGGGAAAAGCGTGTCGCACGGCTGCGTCCGCATGAGAAATAATGATATAGAGGAACTCTATGAGTATGTGGGCAAAGGGACAATAGTGTATACCGGAGATGAAACATATTTAGCGTCACAGTCCTGGGCAAAATAAAAACGGGGCCCAGACAAAAAATAGGTCTTTTGGCCCTTGCAAAATATGACCGTTTTTATAATACTTTGAATAATAGGAGGTTGTTATGAAAAAAATAATAGCATTGATTTTTGTTTGCAGTATCGCCGCTGCGGCTAACGCCCAGTCGGCCGGGGCGGGGCAGGCTGCTATTGTAAAAGTTGATAAAAAAATAGCCGCAATGAAACAGGACAGCATTCAGGAACCGGCCATGAAAGCCGAAAAAAAAGAATTTGTTGAAAAAGTAACCGCGCAGCTCAACAAAAAAGATTCTAAGGGCGAAGCCGCTCTGCCGGCTGTTACTGACAAAGACATCAGCAATCCTTTCATGAGCGAGGCCATAAAACAGCTGGCTGCAATGTCTGATGAAAAAATAAAAGCTTTGGGCGACGACAAGTTAATCTCCGCGGTTTTTAAATACAAAGAAGTTAAAAAATACTGCGACGGTTTGTATCTCAAAGTAAACAAATACTGGAATGAAAATGACCCTGAGTCATACAGGTGCAAAGACGGCGGTAAAATGAATTTGGAATTTTCCGATGAACAAGCTTTGGCAAAGCAGCCTGAACCGCAAAACGAAGTGAAATATATACATGTCAAAAACTGTGACGGCATCCATCACGACGCTTACGGCTGCAAACGCGCAGAGTAAATCTGGTATTAACTACACATAAAAACCCCGCCGTTAAAAACGGCGGGGATTTTTTTAATGGTGGACGTGATGGGAGTCCCCTTCGGTCGTTTTTCTGACGAAAAACGCCTCAGGCCGGCCTCGCGGTTTTTGCCTTTCGCCCGCCTTCGCTTACGCTGCGGCGCAGTCAAACAAAAACATCGCTCCGGCCTTTGACTCCCGACGTGACGCCAAGCAGTTGGCGTCACTTCAACGTCCAAAATTTAAAAAACCCCGCTTACAACAGCGGGGTTTTTTAAATTTTGGACGTGATGGGAGTCAAACCCACGGCCTCTTCGTTGCGAACGAAGCGCTCTATCAACTGAGCTACACGCCCGTAAATCTTTTATATATTATACAAAAAATCTCCGCGCCCTTTTTGGCGCGCTGCGGATTTTTGCCGCTGCTCCGCCGGCAATTAAATTATTTCAAATGAAATTTTTGTATAATTTTTTAAAATTACAGATAATTTATGGCGCGTAAAAATAAAACATTCAAATTAATTTTTTTAATAGCGGCTGCGGCGTTTGCCTTCTTTTTTTATTCGGGGCAGGACGCGCTTAACGTCGTAGTTAATTTTATAAACACCGGCCGCGTTACGCTTCCCGTTAAAGAAATTGATAAAACCGTAAAACAGTTTACCGCCGCCGTAATAAAAGTTCACGACGGCGACACTATTACGGTGCGCACCCCGCAGGGCGAGGAAGGGCGTTTGAGACTCTACGGCATTGACGCGCCCGAGCTTGCCCAGACTTACGGCGACGAAAGCCGCCGCGCGCTGGCCGCTTACCTTGACGGCAAGACAGTGGAAATTGAAGTTATGGATACAGACCAGTACGGCCGTATGGTTTCCAAAATAGGGGACGCGAATAAATATATGATAGAGTCCGGCAACGCCTGGGTATACGTCAATTACTGCAAAATACCGGACTGCGCGCAGTGGCAGAAATTAGAGGCGGGCGCGCGGGAAAATAAAACGGGTTTATGGGCCGCCAAATCCCCCGTCCCGCCGTGGAAATGGCGCAGGGCCAATAAATAAAATAGAATATATTAGGCCGCTTGCCTCCCCCTTACAGGCGGAGGGACAAAATCGGAGGATACATCACTATAATGAGCGAAAAAATTTATATCAATCACGTCGGGCAATATCTCGGCAAAGAAATAATTTTAAAAGGCTGGCTTTATAATATGCGTTCCAGCGGCAAGCTGCATTTTTTGCAGCTGCGCGACGGGAGCGGCGTTATACAATGCGTTGTTTTCAAAGGCAACGTCGCGCCGGAAGTTTTTGAACGCGCGGCAAGTTTGACGCAGGAAACTTCGCTCGCCGTTACCGGTATGGTTAAAGAGGACAAGCGCTCCCCCCTCGGTTTTGAGCTGGACGTTAAAAATATTGAGGTTATCGGCCCGTCGGCAGATTATCCCATCACGCCCAAAGAACACGGCGACGCGTTTTTAATGTACAACCGCCACCTGTGGCTGCGCTCTTCCCGCCAGACGGCGGTTTTAAAAGTGCGGGATGAAATTATAAACGCGATACGCGATTTTTTCAGAGAGCGGGAATTTACGCTTGTTGATTCCCCCATTTTAACTCCGGCCGCGTGCGAGGGCAAATCAACGCTTTTTGAGACGGATTATTTTGACGAAAAGGCTTACCTCAGCCAAAGCGGCCAGCTTTACGCCGAGGCCGCGGCCATGGCGCTGGGCAAAGTATATTGTTTCGGCCCGACGTTCCGCGCGGAAAAATCCAAAACCCGCCGCCACCTCACGGAATTTTGGATGGTGGAGCCTGAAGTCGCTTTCAACGATTTAGACGACAATATGGAACTGGCGGAAGATTTTATAGTCTTCATAATCGGCCGCGTGCTGCAAAACCGCCGCGCGGAGCTGACGCTTCTGGAGCGCGACATCAGCAAACTTGAGAAGGTAAAAAAACCTTTCCCGCGTATTTCTTACACGGAAGCTATAAAAATTTTAAACGAACTCGGCAACCCGACGGAGTGGGGCGGCGATATCGGCGGGGACGAAGAAACTCTGGTATCGTCCAAATTTGACAGACCGGTCATAATCCACCGTTATCCGACGGAGATTAAAGCGTTTTACATGAAGCGGGACCCGCAGGACCCGCGCGTGGTGCTTGCCATGGACGTTATAGGGCCCGAAGGCGCGGGCGAACTTATCGGCGGCTCCCAGCGCGAAGATAATTACGACGCGCTGCTTGCGCGCATTAAAGAACAGGATTTGCCGGTTGAAGCTTTTGACTGGTATCTTGATTTACGCAAATACGGCAGCGTGCCGCACAGCGGTTTCGGCATGGGGGTGGAGCGCATGGTAAGGTGGATATGCGGCCTGCACCACGTCAGAGAAACCATACCGTTTGCAAGAATGATGGATAAAATAAGGCCTTAGGAAAGGAGTGATTTTCCTGGAAAATCACATTTATTTCATGACTAATTTTATTTGGGCGGGCGTGCGCCCGCCGCAAGTTTTCCGGCGCACGGCTGCCCGTCTGCGCTTCGCTACGGAGCGCGGCCGAGGCTTCGTCTGTAAACAGCCTCTTGTTTCGCTCACTTCGTTCGCTTGGCTATTTGTTAAAAATTTCTTCGGCTTTTGAGCGCTTTTCAATTTTTCCGGCCTTCACCGTACGCTCCGCTTTAAGTACTTGCTCAGGCCGGAGAAAATTGAAAATCATCTCAAAATCCTGTGAAATTTTTCTTGCGGAGGACGGGTTACGGCATGGCAACGGTGGATTTTTTTAAATTCCTTCGTCAATTTCTTTTTTGGCCAGCGCGCGTTTGGCTTTGCTGCGCGCGCGCTTTACGCGCTTCCTCGCCGCGGTTTTTGACGTCGTGTAACGCCACTCGTCCTGCTTGACGTGATTTTTTCTATCCATTTGACAAATCCCTTAGTTTTTCAAAAAGCGCGGTCTGTTTTTCGGTCAGGCGCGGCGGGATGTCTATGATTAACTTGACGTATAAATCCCCTTTTCCGCCCAAACCTTTTCCGCTCAGTTTCATGCGCTTGCCGGACTGTGTGCCGGCCGGCACTTTGATTGTAATATAACCGTCCAGCGTCGGCACTTTCACGGGGCCGCCCAGCGCGGCCGTCCACGGCATTATGCCGACGTCGGTATCCAAATCAGCGCGGTTATGCGTAAAAACCGCGTGCGGCGCAAGGGAAATTTTTAAATATAAATCTTTAGGCCCGCGCCGGCTCTGGCCGCCTAAGCCTTTTAATTTGAGCGTCTGCCCGTCCAGTATGCCGGCCGGAATATTGACGGCCGCGGTTTTGCCGGAGGGCAAAGTTAAATTCATTTTCCCGCCGCGGTGCGCGTCTTCAAGGGAAATAGTAAGCCCTGCTTCGTCCGCGCCGGACGAACGGTCCATGCTTTGCGCCGCGCCCGCGTTGCCGAAACCGCTGAAGCCGCCAAATCCCCCTCCGCCCATTCCGCCGAAAATGTTTTGGAAAAAGTCGGAAAAATCCCCGGCCTCAAACCCGCCTGTGCTGTTAAAATTAAATCCCCCTCCGCCGCCGGAAAAACCTGAGCCGTCATAATACTGCGAGTAAGGATTCCCGCCGGAAAAGCCCTGCCCTCTGCCGCCGGCTGCCGCGCCGCCGCCCTTGGCGTAGTTTGCGTAATCCGGCCCCACTTGGTCGTAAACCGAACGTTTTTGTTTGTCGGACAGAACTTCATAAGCCTCGTTGACGTCTTTAAATTTTTCCGTCATAGCGGCTTTGTCCGCGTCTTTATGCATGTCGGGGTGGTACTTGCGCGCGGCGGCCTTGAAAGCTTTTTTAATTTCCGCGTCGGACGCGGTTTTGGATATTCCTAAAATTTTGTAGTAATCTTTATAATTTGACATTATAGTGATTTATCCTCCTGTTTATTTTCCTCCCCCTCAGAGTTTTTTCCTTCTCCCCTTGCGGGAGAAGGGTAGGGATGAGGGGTAGCGTTGCAATTTGATAACGACTTAAAAGCTTACGGCATAATCCTTAAATAACGCTATTAATCCAACTCACAAAATTTTATTTTTCACTTCAACAAAATCTACCCCTCACCCCTGCCCCTCTCCCGCAAGGGGCGAGGGGAAAGACTTGTCCT
>JAIRUU010000091.1 GCA_031254225.1 Candidatus Elusimicrobium euhamitermitis | reverse complement strand
CCTGCGCGCGCAGGACATTACTCCCCCCGCTTCCACCGTCGGGGATATCCAGCTGCGGGAAGCCGGTTTTGTAAACCTGGACTTGCCCTATTACCCCAAATTTTATTTTGACATGCGCTACGCCGGCGCCGACAATTTTACCGGCAAAAAAATTTACGATTTCAAATCCTGCTGGCTGCGCAAAGACACCGCGGACGCCGTCGTAAAAGCTTATAATTTACTGCAAAAACGCCGCCCGGGCCTGACGTTTTTATTTTATGACTGCTACCGCCCGCAAAGCGCCCACCAAAAATTATGGGACACCGCGCCGGACGCGCGTTACGTGGCCCCGCCGGCAAAAGGTTCCCGCCACAGCCGCGGCATGGCCGTGGACCTTACGCTTGCCGACGAAGGCGGCAACCCGCTTGAAATGCCTACAAATTTTGACTCTTTTTCCCCCCTGGCCCACATGAATTACGACGGCGGCAAAATTTCCGCGGCCGCCAGGCAGAACAGGGAACTCCTTAAACAGATTATGCTGAGCGCGGGTTTCAGCTACACGCGCACGGAATGGTGGCACTTTGACAAAATCGGCTGGGAAAAGCAGCCGCTGGAAGACATACAGCCTGAAGATTAAAACCTAATTATTTTAGATTATAAAAATGAAAAAAGTCTATATATCTCTCCTCTGAGCCCGAATTTGATACACTTTTTACATGAAAAGAAAATACGGGTTTACACTTATTGAACTTTTAGTAGTCGTCCTCATCATCGGAATACTTGCCGCAATAGCCGTGCCGCAGTATCAGAAGTCCGTCGCGCGCAGCAAAGCGGCGGAGCAGGTGATTAATTTAAAAAACATCAGTACCTTTGTTAAAGCTTTTGTATTGGAAAGCGGGCGTAACCCGACTGACTACGGCGAACTTTCAGTTGATTTCCCGGGCTGCGGTTATACGCCGCTTGGCACAATTACTTACCTGAATTGCGGCAAGTATACTTCTGTGATAGAGTCATCAGGCCGCGCGATTTTTATAGGCCCTTACGACGGAACAAATTACAATCTGTCCATAGTCAGCCGCGATACTTATATATTATACACGCCGATAAATACCAGCGAAGTCATCTGCATAAACGGCACAAAAGCGCCGCTGAAATTATCCTGCAAAGACATAGGATTTTCAAAAACCGCCGTGACAAATAACTGCTTCTGGGGCAATTGCTTTTCAAATTAACTCTTCCGGTACCCTCTTCAAACTTTGTATAATAAAATATGGGTAATTTTGTGCTGGTTATATCCTCGCCTTCAGGCGGCGGCAAAACAACTATTATAAACGAGCTGCTGAAACGGCGCAAAGACGTTAAAAGGGTCGTCACCGCCACCACCCGCGCCCCCAGACAAGGCGAAAAAAACGGGCGGGATTATTTGTTTTGGACCGCAGGGAATTTTGAGTCCGCCGTAAAACAAGGCGCTATGGCGGAGTGGGCAAAAGTGTTCTCTGATTATTACGGCACCCCGAAAGCGGGCCTTGAAAGTCTGCTTAAAAAAAATATCATTCCCGTCTTAAATATAGACGTGCAGGGCGCAAAAACAATAAAAAAACTTTATAAAAACAGCGTGCTTGTTTTTATAATGCCGCCCAGCTGGGCGGAGCTTAAAAAAAGGCTGCTTGCAAGGCGCGGCGGCACAAACGATATTAATTTACGTCTCAAAACCGCAAAAAAAGAAGCCGCGCAGATTAAGCATTATGATTACCTGTTAATCAACGATAAACTTGAACAGGCGGTAACGGATTTGTCAGATATTTTAACGGCTGAAAAGCTGAAAGTCAAACGGAGCAAAAACAATGTCAACAGAAAAAGAATTTGAAGCAAAATTAATGGACTACGGCGGGGACCGGTACAATATGGTCGTGCTGGCCACGATGTGGGCAAAAGAGCTGCGGAAAAAAGACGAATATAAAAACCAGCCCGCGGCCGTAGTAATCAAAGTCGCGCTGGATGATATTTTGTCAAATAAAATTACCAAAGAGCAGGTTCTCTCCGCGTGTAAAGACAGCTATGAACGCGAAGCAAAAGCCGCGGAAGAAGCCAAAAAAGAAGCCGAAAGAAAGGCCAAAGAACCTCTCAAATTATAATGAAAAAAGAAGCGCGGGATTTAGCGCGGGAATTTAAAACGTTCCTGGCTAATAACGAAGAAGAGGATTTTATAATTAAAGCGGGGGCGGCAAAAGCCCCCGCTTCTTTACCTGCGCCCGCAAAAGAAATTCCGGCGGAAACCGCCGCGCCCGCTATGCCCGCCCCCGCAGTTTCAGACGGCGCAAAAGCAAAAATTCTGGCGGAAACGGCGGACGAAATTTTACGCTGCCAGAAATGCCCTCTGGGCGCCACGCGCATAAAAGCCGTGCCGGGCGAGGGGAACCCCGACGCAAAACTTATGTTCATCGGCGAGGGACCCGGGTTTGACGAAGACCATCAGGGCCGCCCGTTCATAGGCCGCGCCGGCCAGCTGCTTACAAAAATGATTGAGGCCATGGGCTTAAACCGCGACGACGTTTACATTGCCAACATGGTCAAATGCCACCCGATGATTGACGCAACGGACAATGAAAAACGCGGAAATGACCGCGCGCCGTCGCCGGACGAAATTGCCTGTTGCCGTAAATTTATTGAAAAGCAGATTGCCGTTATCCGGCCGGAATATATAGTCGCGCTCGGCGGCGTGGCCGCGAAAAGCCTGATACGGGATGCGTCTCTTACTTCTTTGCGCGGCAAAATTTACGACTTGGAACTTGATTCCGCTAATCTTAACGGAGACGTAAAAATCATAGCCACTTATCACCCCGCCGCGCTGCTGCGCAACCCCAACTGGAAAAAAGACGCATGGGAAGATTTAAAAATGCTTATGCGCGAAATGGGACTCAGCGTTAAAAAAGATAGATAAAATAAAGAAGTCATTGCGAGCGGCGTAGCGAGCAATCTACAATATAGTCTGTTTAGGCGTCGTAGACGCCGTATCAATAAAATAAATAAAGGAAGATTGCTGCGTCGCGTTACTCCTCACAATGACGGCTTTATTTTATCCATACTTTTTTAGCTCCGCCGAAATATTAAGTTACTTGACCATAGGAAACCACATGTACTGCAAAATAGTTTTTGATATTGCTTTGGACAGGGAATTTGATTATATAATTCCCGCCGCTCTGGCCGCGGCGGCTGCGCCGGGGCGCAGGGTGCGCGCGCCTTTCGGCCCGCGGGCCGCGCTTGGCATGATTACCGCCGTTTCTGATTCTTCCGACGTAAAAAAACTTAAAGAGATTACCGAAGTGCCGGACGCCGCGCAGAATTTCAGCGCGGATTTATTTGATTTGGCGCATTTTATGCATGATACCTGGGGCGGAAGTCTGGGTCAGATATTATTTTCGCTGGTCCCGTTTTTTTTGAAAGATATAAGTCTTTCCCCTCGCCCAGGGCGGGAGAGGGGCAGGGGCCTGCCGCGCCGTAGCGAAGCGGAGGCGGGCGAGGGGTACGCCCAAAAATCTGAAATTACAGAAATCCTGTCGTCTCAAATCCCCGTTCTTTTATACGGCCCCGGCCGCAGCGGCAAGCGGGATATTTTAATTTCCGCCGCAATAACCGCCGCGCAAAACGGAACCGTTTTAATTCTGGTGCCGGATATTTTGTCATGCGAAGTTTTTGCGGCGCAGCTGCAAAAATATTATGACAAGCCCGTCAGCGTCTGGCACAGCAAAATTCCCGCGGCGGCAAAAAAGCAAATTTTTGCGGCCGCTCTTGGCGGCGAAAATATGATTATCGTCGGCACGCGCTCCGCCGCTTTGCTGCCGCTGTCAAAACCCGCGCTTACGGCCTGCGTTAACGAAGAAGACGCTGATTTTAAACAGGAAGAGCCGCAGCCTTACTTTCACGCGCGGGATATTTTGCTGCGCCGCGCGAAAACTTTGGGCTGCCCGCTGGCGTTTTTAAGCCAGACGCCGTCCCTTGAAATGTTAGATTTAGTTAAGCGCGGCGTTGTCAGAGAAATAACTTTGCCGCATAACGCAGACCTGCAAAACCCGTATCCGCTCGTCATGACGACCGCAAAAGCAAAAGGGAAAAAATCCTTTTTGCCCGACGTGACTTTTGACGAAATTTCTTTCGCGGCGGCGCAAAATAAAAATATACTTTTGATTTCAGCCTCGCGCGGCGGCGCGCCGGTTTACGAGTGTCTCAACTGCGGCTGCATAGCGCGCTGCGCCAAGTGCGGCGGCCTGCCGGCGTTTGACGAAAATGAAAAACTGAAATGTTTAAAGTGCGGCACTTTAGCCGCCGAGGAGCAGAAATGCCCCAAGTGCGCCAATATGATTTTCCGCCGCAAAGAAAGCGGCGCGCAGCGCGCGTACGGCGAGATTAAAAAACTTTTTCCGGCCGCAAATATTTTACGCTGCGACGTAGCGCCGAAAGCGCGCGCCGCGTTTGAAAACGGCAAGGCGAATATTATTATCGCTACCCGGGCCGCGTTAAAAATGCTGCGGGAAGAACGCGCGAAAATTGATTTAATAGTTTTCCTGGACGCGGATTTGGAGTTAAACTCGCCTGATTTCCGCGCGGCGGAACGGAGCGCGCAGATTTTATTTGCGGCCAAAAGCCTACTGCTCGGCACGCCGGACGCAAAGATGATAATTACTTCGGACAAGCTGGACAGCGCGCTTATAAACGCCGTCGTGCACGGGGAATATAAAACTTTTGCGGAAGAAGAAATGCAGTTCAGACAAGCCTTTAATTTCCCTCCTTACTCCGCGCTTACGCGCCTGACGGCCGCGGCAAAAAACGCGGCGGAAGCGGAAAATGTCTTGGAAGAAATAAAAACCGCCGCCGGAAATTTCGGCGAAATTCTTGGGCCCATTCCCTGCGGCAAAAAAACCGACAAACTTAAGAAAAAATATATACTGTTAAAAAATATTCCGCTTAAAAAACTGCGGGAAATCCTCTCCGCCGCCAAACCGCGAAAATCAGTAAAACTAAAAACCTCCGCAGACCCTTACAGTTTTTTTTAATTTAAATATTTTCCCCTCCTTTGTTAGGGAGCAGATTCTTTTGATTCTTTTTTCTTTTGCTCCATTAACAAACTTAATTGCTCTGAAAGTATGCTTGCTTTTTCATATAATTCAGGATAAGTTTTTCTCAATGGAATATAATTGTCAAATAAAGCATGACTTATGTATCTGAGCTCCGAAACACCCACTTCAGGCATAAATTTAAGAGGCGCTCCGGCCGCAGTGTCTCTGATAATTCTTGTTCCTTCGTCATAATAATATTCGGTTAAAACCTTGTTAATTTCAATAAGAGTTTTTTGGGCCGCGACTTTTTGCTCAGCGCTCAGTCCTTTAAGATAATATCCCGCCAAGCCAAGAATATAACTATATTCTTCAAGCGTTTTTATATCCAACTTTTCCCAATTTGGTTTAGTAACAACAGTCAAAGCGTCCGTAACTTCACTCCGTATGTTTTATTATGTTTAAAGCCTCGTCCGCATTGTTTGGATAAAATATATTTTTTGCAAAATATATTTCTTTCTTAAAATATTCGCGCGCTTTTTCATCGTCGCTTAAAAAAACATATGCTTTGGTTTGGGCTAATTTTAAAAATTCCGAATACTCATCACGATTTTTTTTAATTTTCAAATATAAATCCAGTTTTTCAGGCAGCGTTTCAACGGATGACAGACGCACCGCCTAGGCTTCCGGCGAAAGACGGTCTAAAAGTTTGAGCAGTTTTTTATTTGCCTCTTCATAAAATACCTGACTTACTTTTGAAATAATTTCCATCAGATAATTCTGCAGCGGCCAAAATAATTTTATCAGATATTGCTTGTTTGTCACATTAGGCGGCTCAGACGGATAAAGAGCGAGATAAATATCGCGCGCGTCAACGGCATGAAGCAAATCCGCATATCTTTTATTAAATTCATACTCAAGCGCCGAAGCCGGCCGCTCAGTAATATCTTTATTTGCGCCATATTCCCCAGAGAATGTATTTTCAGTTAAGTCTATCCCCCCCCCTGCCGTTTTTCAGAAGACGGCGACAATGTGATGGAGTCTCCTATTCCGCCGTCGCGTTTATTGATATACTTCTGCCAGTCGGCTTTTCTTTGTCCGTCAGATTCGGCTTTGGCTTTTAACGCAGCGTCAAGCTGTTCTTTTGTGTAAGGCAGACGATTAACAAAATTTCTTAAATCTTCATAAGGCACAGTAAGTCCGCCGAAAAAATTATCCCAATGTACCCCGACGACATCATTTTTCTTATTTGTGTAAGCCGACCCGCTGGAACCAGGCCACAAAGATTTAGAAAAAATCAACCTCTTATCATCAGACGGGAGAAAGTTACCGGCGACATTGCTAAAACGCCCATTGCCGTAACCCCTTACAAAAGCAGGATCATACTCTTTAGGCGCCGTCGGGCTGATTTTATAAGCGGATAAATAATTTGTAAAATCTTCGTCGGGAACGTAAAGCGCGGCAAGGTCTACGGTATTTGACCAATCCCTTTTAGAATTAAACTGAGTTAAAAGTGCGTAATCAACAAGCCGCGCCGGCGCTCCGCTGTCTTCATTAATACCGACAGATAATTCTTCGCCCTCTGCCACTACATGATAATTGGTTATTATATAGGTATTATCACCTCGTCTAACCACAAAGCCGGTGCCGCCGATTACCCCGTCCTTGACTTTTGATCTTACTCTAAGAGTCGGATTTTGGGAAAACTCTTCAAGCGTTATGGGTAAATATGAATCATCAAAATATTTCCGCGAAATATTATCCGGCGGTAATTTGGAAAGTTCAGCAAAAGACAGAAACGCCGGGATCACGGACGCAAAATTTATCAAATTTTCCGCGCCGGATATTCCGCTACTAAAATAGCTGATAGCCGCGCCAAGGCCGGCCGCCGCTAACAGCGCAGACACAAACGCATTCTGCAAGACAAAACTATTAGTCTGCGCGGGAGAATCGCTGCGGTTTACATTGGTTACTTTGCCGTTTTCAATATTTATTTTTATTTTAAAGTCGGGGCTGCCGTCGTCGTTGTTTAATGTGAGATCTATCTTATATCCAGGCGCGCCGTTGGTTAAATCCTTAAATAAAGATTCCGGATTATTTATCAGTTTCCCGACGAGCGAGCGCATAATTTTGTGGGCCGCCCCGCCGAACTGCGATTTGTCTCCGTAAGATAAAAGTCCGCTGTCCACGTGCTGGCTCGTTTTAATATCAAACGCCTTTTGCCCGAAAACATATACCGGCCGCGACGAGTCAAAACCGTTAATTTCATAATTAATATAGTCTGAAATAATATTTACCGGCACGTCGTAAGGAAACTCGGTATTTCTGTCCGCGCCGAAATATTCCGCCAGAGCCGGAACTTCTTTTCTCGCGTTGCGTATGCCTATGACTTCCCCCTCCGCATTCAACATCGCAGAGCCGCAGGTGCCGCCTTCGTCCGCCCGCATGGAACTTAATATGCCGTGCGCGCCGTACAAGTCTTTAATATATCCCGCGCTTTCCGTTTTTGCGCCGGATGGGAAATTTAAACTGTAAACCCTGTCCCCTTCCCGCGGCGCGGACGCAGCCGCTTTAAAAGGTTCAACGCCGTCCAGCTCTTTTGGGACTTTGAAAAATGCCAAGTCCAAATCTTCTATTCTGAAAGCGAGTTCCGCTTCCATAACCGGGCCCCACGTTTCTTCGGACACACTTCTGGCAAAAAGCGCTTTGTTATCTTGCACCGAATGCGCGCTCCCGACAAGATATTTTTCAGGTTTTCCGTTTATCTCAAACTGCACTAAAGTAAGATTGGCGTACGCTTCCGTCTGCAAACCGTTAACGGTCATTATTTTTTCAAGAAGAACAAAAGTCGCGTCTTCGGCTTTTTTTCTTATTTCGGGCGGAATGCCGGACAAACTTCTTTCCTGCAAAAGCGTTTTATCCGTTTTAGAAAATATATAAGCGGGCTGCGGCAAAACATCTGCGGCGGCGGGATTTATATTTTTCAACGTCAGCCATGCGGCCAAAGGAAACGCGGCCGCCGTCACGCCCCCTGCGGGATGACCCTGCATCATGGACAATATTCCGCCGCCCAACGCAAGCGCGCCGAGTATCTGTCTTCCCGCCGCAATATTATATATCGTTTTAGCCGTCTGATACGCGGCGTAAATCAACGCCGACACCGGACCAAGAGTATAAGCATTGGCGGAACGCGTCTTGCCGTAAATATTTTCATAAACATATTTGTCAAAATCCGTCTGTGTTTCTCTTGCGGCTATTTCCTGCGGGGTATCATAATAAAAAATACGCGTATCGGCCGCATTGGGAATATTTTTATTTTGTTTATAAAATTGCGTCCACGCGCCGTTGACTTTTCCCTGATGATAACCAGTAAAAATATATTTGGCGCGTTCGTCGTTTAAACCGTTAAAAAACATTTCAATAATATGATGAGTGTCCTCATGCGCGACGGAAGAAAAAATTTCCGTTTTAAACCGCTCCTGCAGAATATTTTCATCAAGCGTAATTTTATGCATAATACGGTTATATGTCGCTTGTGCGCCGTTTGTGTCGCCGAAAATAACGCTGACCCCGTCCCACGCGGCCGCAAAAGCGCCGAAGAAAGCGTTTGCGAGATACGTAAAATAATTCTGCACTTCCGCGATATACATGAAATACTGTTCCAAATCCTCAGTCGGAATCGGCCCGAAAAACCCGCTCAGCGCCTCTTTAAGCGAAGGATATTTTTTATACGGCGGCCTGTAGATTCTGTTAAAAAGAGCTTTGACGGCCTCGTCACGGATTGGATAATACGCGTCCGGCAAAGGCATGCCGGCGATGGTTTGCGCCATCATGCGGTTTAAGGAATTATATTGCGCTATATATTCCGCCTCGCTCTGCGGCGCGCCGCCGGCGGCTTTATGTTCTTTTTCCAGCCCCTGGGTTAATTCATAAATCTGCTCCGCGCGGTAAAAACGCGCGCGGTTAACGGCGTCCGCGTAATACTCCGCCGCTTTGCTGTCTTTGACTTCAGGCAGCATTTGCTCAAATTTATTTTCAACCTCTGGAGAGGGCGGTATCCAGTATATGGGAGATAACGCGCTAGCGCTTTGCTCAGGAATTTTCATTACAACGCCGCCCGCCGCAGGCGCGCCAGGGATTTCACTTGCATTAACGTTTAACCGCGGCATGACGGACGGTGCGGGAGAGTCGCCGCGCTCAACTGCTACCACTTTGCCATTTTCAATATTTATTTTTATTTTAACGTCGGGGCTGCCGTCGTCGTTTCTTAACGTAAGCTCTATCTTGTTATCCGGCGCGCCGTTGGTTTCATCTTTA
>JAIRUU010000053.1 GCA_031254225.1 Candidatus Elusimicrobium euhamitermitis | reverse complement strand
TTTTATTACGCTTTATGGATAGGCATAGTTCTTATATTTGACAATAAATTCAATAAGAGTGATTTTATAAAAACCGCGGCGCGGCAATGGTGGTTTTTGATTGTGATTTTTTTGTGTCAGATATTAACTGTGCAAGCAAGTTTAATATTTAAGTATATGCTGCAGGACAATATTAAAAATTTTAATGATTTGATTAAAATTATCCAGTTCTATGCTTTTGCAGTGGGCGCGGTCAAAGTATTTTTTACCTGTATGTTTTTGATAACGGCCAGACTGGGCGTTTCTCTGAGGGCCGGAATAAAAGAAAAACTTAAAGACAACTGGCCGGTAATTGCGGTTTTTTTGGCAGTTTCTTTGATTGCCGGTCTTATATGGATAGGCGTTTGGTGGTTTATCGGAAAAAATATTCTCATGTCCGGCCGGACAGGGCGCGTAATATCCTATTTAAGTATGTTTGTATTGCAATATTTTCAATATGTGCTGATACCGTTTGTAGCGCTGCCTTTTGTCGTTGTCCCGTCTGAAAAAACTAATTGATTTCCTAATATGCTAAAATGTATCTAATGGGCGGGTGGCGGAACTGGCAGACGCGTACGGCTCAGGACCGTATGAGTGTATAACTCTTAAGGGTTCAAGTCCCTTTCCGCCCATAAATTTAAAAAGATAAGGAACAGTTGTTTGTTCCTTATCTTTTTAAATTTATGTGTAAAATAAAAGCAACGCCGACTGCTTGGCGTTGCGGGGACTTGAAAGGGACAGTGTTATAATAATATATATAAATGTAAAATCAAAACTTCCCCTTTTAGGGGAAGTCCCCGAAGGGGGTAGGGGTAAATGTACACAAATATGTGTCTGTAAAACTTTTGTTTAAAAGGTAATATCAAACGGTATTTAATAACATCTATTTACCCCTTTCCGCTTCGCGGCTTTCCCCCTAAAAGGGGGAATTTTAACATATACATTATCTTAATTAGCAAAGAGCGCATTTAATTATAAAATAAAACCACCCGAACAAAAGTTCTGGTGGTTTTATTTTGCGGCGTATAGTTGTTATTTGGCTTCTGCTGCGGTTTCTTCTGCGGCGGGAGCGGGGGCGGCTTCGGCTTCGGTCTGCGCGCCTTCTTTGTCCGCGGCGGCGGTGGATTTGCCGACGTTAATTTCTTTAAGTCTTGCCGCTTTGCCGGAAAGTTCTTTAATATAATTAAGCTTGGCGCGGCGCACTTTGCCGGATTTTAAAACTTCAATGCTTTCCACTCGGGGGGAGTGCAGCGGGAAAATCCTTTCCACGCCCACGCCGAAGGAAATTTTGCGCACCGTAAAAGTTTCGCTTATTCCGCTGCCTTTGCGCGCTATCACAAGCCCGTCAAAAGCCTGCAGCCTTTCATTATCGCCCTCAACAACTTTTACCATTACTTTAACCGTGTCGCCGGGCCCGAACTCAGGCACATTGGTTTTAAGATTATGTTTTATGTCATTTATATTCATAACAGCTTCTATCTCCGTTTATTTCCTGTTGCCAAGAGGTGCAAATCAGGTCTGAATTTTTTTGTAATTTTTAAAGCTTGTCCGCGGCGCCAGTTTTCTATTTCTTTATGGTTGCCGCTTAAAAGCACGGCGGGCGTTTTTTTGCCGCGCCATACTTCGGGCCGCGTATACTGCGGCGCTTCAAGCAAATTGTTTTCAAAACTTTCGTTTTCAGCCACGCCGGCTTTTTTAAACGTGCCCGGCAGTAAACGCGTAATCGCGTCTATCATTACGACGGCCGCAGGCTCCCCGCCGGTCAAAATAAAATCGCCCAAAGAAATTTCCAAATCAAAATAAGGGTAGACTCGTTCGTCAACGCCCTCATAATGCCCGCAGACAAAAATCAAATGTTTTTTCTTCGCAAGTTCTTTTGCCAGAGACTGGTTAAAAACTTTTCCGCGCGGACTTGTGTATATGACGACGCTGCCGCGTTTTTTAAGTTTTTTTATTGCCTGATAAAGCGGCTCCGCCTTGAGCAGCATGCCTGCGCCGCCGCCGTAAGGCCGGTCGTCAATAGTCTTGTGGTTGTCAGACGTAAAAACGCGCGGGTTGGTAAAATTTATTTCAACGACGCCCTCTTTCCTCGCGCGGCCGGTTATGCTTGCGCTAAGCGGCCCGTCCACAATTTCAGGCAATGAAGTGACTACGTCTATTTTCATCAGTCTTCAATTTTCAAAAAAACTTTTTTGTTCTGCTTAGAGCCCGCCGCGCTTAATACCGTGCGCATGGCCCTTATAATGCAGCCGTCTTTGCCTATAACTTTACCCTTGTCCTCCGGATCAACTTTGGTGGACAGATAAATACTCTCTCCCTCTATGCGTTCCGTCATATTAATGTCTTTGCCGAGTGTAAGGGATTTGAGCAGAAATATTGCAAATTCCTTCATAACAACCTCCCGCTATTTCGCGGCGGCTTTTTTGGCAAGCGCGGCCACGGTGGGCGACGCCTGCGCGCCTGTTTTTACCCAATAATCGTATCTTGCCTGGTCAAGCTTAATCTGGTCGCCGGCTTTGGGATTGCAGGGATTATATGTGCCTAAAACTTCCTTAGCCTGGGCGCCGGGGGCGCTCTTTTTTTCTATTGCTATGATTCTGTACTGGGGCTGCTGTTTTTTGCCTGTGCGTTGTAATCTGAGAACGACTGCCATTTTATTTCTCCTGGGGCGGTATCCGCCATACTGTATTTAAATTCTTTTTAATGCGCTTTGCGTTTCTTCTGTATCGCTCACTTCGTTCGCTCGGCGGGTAGTTAAAAATTTCTTCGGCTTTTGGCGGCTTTTTGATTTTTTCGGCCCTCACCGTACGCTTCGCCTTTAGTACTTATTCGGGCCGAAGAAAATCAAAAAGCCGCTCAAAATCCTGTGAAATTTTTCTTCGTTTTTCTAACGGCAAAAACTAAATTTTCTTTAAATCTTTTACGGCTTTTGCTATGTCTCCGGCGCCGAAAACGGCGTAACCCGCCACCAGAGCGTCCGCTCCTGCTTTTATGGCGCGCGGCGCGGTCTGCGCGTTTATGCCGCCGTCAACTTCCAGCCAGATTTTGCGGCCGCTTTCTTTTATCAGGCGGCGCACCGCGGTAATATTTTTTTCGCCTTCTTCCATGTACGGCTGGCCGCCGAAGCCGGGCTCCACCGTCATAACCAAAACCAAATCTATAATGTCAAGGTAAGGCTTTATTTTACCCGCGTCCGTATGCGGTTTTATTGAAACGCCGCAGCATAGCCCCAAGTCTTTTATCTGTTTTAAGACGGCATAAGTATCGTCCCCGCTTTCAATGTGCGCGGTAATATTGGCCGCGCCGGCTTTGAAAAAGGGCAAAATAAACTTACCAGGATATTCTACCATTAAATGGACGTCTAAGGGAAGAGCGGCCTTGTCTTTCAAACTTTTGCATACCGCCGGGCCGAAACTTAAATTAGGCACAAAGTGGCCGTCCATAATATCCAGGTGAAGCCCGTCCGCG
>JAIRUU010000097.1 GCA_031254225.1 Candidatus Elusimicrobium euhamitermitis | reverse complement strand
CACGGACAACCTCGTGTTTTGTCCCGAGGGGGTTGAGGTTGCCCGCTGTCGGATGCTTGACGGCTCTCTTGTAACCGGCAAAATACCGGACGGCCTGGTAAAAGAATATTATGAAAACGGCGTGCTGCGCACCGAAGCGCCGTATAAAGGCGGCGTGATGGAAGGGATTATCACGAAGTATGACGAGTTAGGGCGCATGATTTTAAAAGAAAATTATTCCGACGGGCGGCTTGACGGCGGCGCGGTCTATTACAATTACCGCGGGCAGGAAAAATCCAAAGAAACGGCCAATTATAAAAACGGGCGTCTTGAAGGCAGAAGGATTTCCTATTACCCGAGCGGAAAGGAATTTGTCATTGAAAATTACGAGGCCAACCGCCTTGACGGCCGGCGGGAAGTTTATTTTGAAAACGGTATTTTAAGCCTTGAAGAAAATTATAAAAAAGGCCTCTTAAACGGCGCGCGCGTTTTGTATTACCCTAACGGCGCAATGTGGTATAAAGAATTTTATATTAACGCGCAGCTTGAGGGAGAACGCATTTCCTGTTATCCGAAAGGCGAATTATATTTAAAAGAAAATTATAAACACGGCCTGCTTGAGGGCGCTAAAATTGTTTATGACAAAACAGGCACGGCTGTGCTTGAAGAAGAATACAGCTTTGGCGAAAAAGTTAAAAAAAGAGGCAACCCGTGACGGAGTATCGCCTCTTTTGCCCCGCTAAAATAAATTTATTTCTTGAAGTTGCCGCCAAACGCCCCGACGGTTACCACGAACTTGCCACGCTGTTTGCCAAACTGAAATTCGGCGACAATATGACGCTTAGACTGTCCCCGTCAGAAAAAACCGAAATTTCTATTTCTCTGTCCGGCCCTTACGCGGCCGCGGTAACCGCGGACGAAGATAATTTGGTTTATAAAGCCGCCGCGCGTTTTTTTAATTTTGCCGGCGTTGTTGCGCGGTGCGAAATAGAACTGGAAAAAAATATTCCGACTGGCGCGGGCCTGGGCGGCGGTTCGTCGGACGCGGGAACGCTGCTGGCCGAACTTTGCAAAATTTATAATATTGATTTTAAAAAAATTCTGCCGCTGGCCGCCGGCCTCGGCGCGGACGTGCCGCTTTTTTTGTATAAAGAGCCCGTGCTGCGCGCCGCCGGAATCGGCGATATTTTAACGCCGGTTTCCGTTAAAAATAATGATTTTTACGTTGTTTTGGCTTTCCCGCGCGTGCATATTTCCACTAAAGAAATTTTTAAACGTCTTACTCTCGCGCCGGAGCGGGAAATATTGACAAGTATTTCCAACCTTGATAAGATAGTTAATGCGCTTCCTATAGGAAAGACTCTCGGTTACTGGGGGCGGTTTATTTTTAACCGTCTGGAAGATTTTGTGTTTCCTTACGAGAAGGAAGTCCGCGACGTAAAAGAATTTATGCAAACCCGCGGGTACTCCATGATGTCAGGCTCAGGCTCAACCGTTTTTTCTTTGTTTGAAAGCAGAGACGAAGCCGTAAAATCAGCCTCTGAGCTTAAGAACAAAGGATGTGGGGTAATTATAACACAACTCTAGGAGGGTTTGCTTATGAAGATAACGGAAATAAGGGTTCATCTTATGGGTGAGGAACGCTTGAAAGCTTTTGCAAGCGTGACGTTTGATGATTCCTTTGTCGTAAGGAACATGAAAATAGTAGAGGGTAGCAAAGGGGTATTTCTTTGTATGCCGTCCAGGAAACTGGCCGACGGGTCGCACAAAGACATGGTACATCCGATTAACCAGCAGTTCAGGGAATATCTGGAAACTAATATTCTCAAAGCTTATGAGGATGAACTGGCAAAAAACCCGGGCGGGGTAAAGAAAACCGCTAAAGCCGGAGCTTATGCGGAAGAAGAGTAGTTTTACTTCCGGATGGTGAAATGGTATCACTAGCGGTTTTGGTCCGCTCATTCTAGGTTCGAATCCTAGTCCGGAAAGTTTTTAAAAGAAAAAGCCAACGCCGAAGCGCTTTGGCTTTTTATTTTAAAAACTTGTCTGCTTGTACCCCAAATCTTTGGCCGAATTTAAATTTTTAATGACGAGGTCGCACATCGTATCCGCACGGATAGAGTCCCGCGCTTCCCGCGCCGATGTACCCGTCGTCATTAAAAATTGAAATTCGGCTCAAATTTTCGGGGCCAAAAAAATTGCGCTACAACACCGCGCGCAATTTTTTAACAGCATTAAAAATACAACTGCAATAAGAAAAAATTATTTATAAGTTCTGCACCAGTCAAAGAATTTGCGCCAGTGTTGATAAAGGGCGGCGGCTTCTTTGGCGGGCATTTGCGGCGCGAAAGCGCGGACGGAATTGAAAACTTCCCACATCGTTGTATCAATTCCCGCTTCGCGCGCCATGAGGTGCGCGGCGCCGAGGGCGGTTGTTTCCGTTTCGCTGTTTAGCACGAGTATTGATTGTAAAATATCGGATTGGAATTTCAAAAGGCTTAAATTTTTTGCAAAACCGCCGGAGACCTTTATCTCTCCCGTCTTAACTCCCGCGTTTTTTAGATAGAAAAAAATATCCGCCGTCATAAAAGCCAGGCTGCGGACCGCGCCGGCTATCAAATCTTCTTTTTTGGCGGACGTTGTAAGCCCTGTAATTACCGTCTGAGTTTCAAAATCCCAGTACGGCGCGCCTATGCCGCCGAAGGCCGGCAAAAACCATACGGGATTTTGCGCGCGCGCCGCCAGCCCGTCAATATCGTTAATATCAAACTCTATTCCCAGCTGCCGCAGCCACTGGAAAACGCCGCCCGCCGCGTTGACCGGCCCTTCAAGCAGGAAATTTTTATTTTCTTTAGCCGTAGTTACGCCGACCGATGTTAGAATGCCCTGAATACTTTTCAAATTGCCGCCTGTGCTGGCCAGCAAAAACGCGCCGGTGCCATAATTTACGGCGCTGTCGCCTTCTCTTTTTATGCCAAGGCCGGCGGCAGCGGCCTGCTGGTCTCCGGCGCAGATTTTTATCGGAATATTTTTGTACGAGCCGTAATTGTCTAAGGTATTTTTTATTTCCGGCAGCCATGGCCTTTTGACGGAAAACGCGGCCAGCAAATCTTCGTCCCAGTCAAAAGTATTTATATTAAAAAGCAGCGTGCGCTGAGCCAGCGTAGGGTCAACCGCGAAAACTTTTCCGCCGGTTAAATGCCAAATTATATAAGCCGCAACCGGCGCGGCCAGCAGATTTCCGGCGGCGGAGCATTTTTTTGCCGCGTCAATATTATTTAAGCACCACGCTATTTTTGAGGCGGAATAAAAAGACGTTTTGTAAAGCCCTGTTTTGCGGTGTATATCTTCCTGCGGGATTTGCACCGCGGCGGCAATTTGGTGCGCGCGCCCGTCCTGCCACGTAAGTACCGGCGCTACTGGGATGCCCGTGTTTTTGTCCCATAAAACTATTGTTGAACGCTGGCTTACTACGGCTATGGAGGAAATATTTTTTTCACCCGCGCCGTCCAGCGCGTCCTGCATGGTGCCGAGCTGGGAATCCAGCAGCTCTTTTCCGTCGTATTCCGCCAAACTTGGCCCCAAATGTTTTGCGCTTATTTCACGGTGTTTTTTGACTGTAATCTGCCCCGCGCCGTTTACAACAAGCGCGCGCGACCCGCTTGAGCCTTGGTCCAAAACCAAAAAAGAACGTTCTTTTTGTTTCA
>JAIRUU010000067.1 GCA_031254225.1 Candidatus Elusimicrobium euhamitermitis | reverse complement strand
AAATATATTTTTTCATAAAATATTTTCCATAAGCATGGCGTCTTCGCCGTTGTAAAACTCTTTTCTTCTGGAAATAATATTAAATCCGTTCTTTTTGTAGAGCGCAATTGCCGCGGCGTTGTTTTCATTTACTTCCAGCGTAATTTTTTTAAAACCCGCGCGCGCCAGATTTTCTTTTAAAGCGGCCAGCAGTTTTTGGCCAAATCCGCGGCGGACATAATCTTTACCGACGGCAAAATTTAAAAGTTCGCAGTACGGCGCCACGCCGCGCGCCGATATAAAACCAAGAATTTTACCCTCTTCTTCATAAACCAGCGTTAAAGCGAATTTGTTTTCCAGTTCTTTTTTTAAACCCTCACAACCCCAGCGCGCGCTGAACGGCTGGCCGCTTTCTACGGCGGCAATTTGCGCGAGGTCTGACGGAGCGGCGGGCCTTATCATTTACCCAGCTCAAAACGCGCGGGTTTTAAGTAAAGCGGCTCAAGAGTGCCGGGCTCAAAATTTTTCTCTTTGGCAACTTCCGTCAGCAGGGCGGGAGTCACGCGGGAAAGTTTTGCGCTGCCAAGCGCGTAATTAAAATTTTTAAAAAGCTCGTCAAGCGGCGCGCGGTCTTTATCAAAACCTATGATAAAGAGCGGCATTTTTACGCCGGAGATATATTTAAATAAGCCTTCTTTTGTCATCCACAAAGGCTCGGTAAGACCGCAAATCTGTAAAAAATATTCTTCCCTGAAAGCGTGCAGAATAACGGCCGTATGCCCGCCGGGGTTTTTGGCCAGCCAGGTTTTATATTCTCTTGATTTTTCCGCGCCGCGGCGCAAAACTTCAAACATTGTCGCGCTGGAGGCCTCCGCGTTGTTTAAACTGCGCAGCATAGTTGCCGTCGTCAGCGCAATTCTTATGCCGGTAAAGCGGCCCGGGCCTTTGATGAAAAAAACTTTAGTGACGTCTTTTAAGTCCGCGCCGGTTTTAGACAACGCTTTTTTTATGGAAGGGAATAAAAACTCTTCCTGCTTAATTCCGCTTTTTTTTACGCCCGCGGTTTTGCCCGCGCGGTAAACGGCGGCGAACAGAGGGGAAGAAGTTGTGTCCAAAGCCAAAATAATTTCTTCAGGCATTTAAAGCCTCCGTCAGATTTTTAAGCAGCAGCTCCGCGCGTTCCCCGCGCGCTTTGAAAATTATTTCGCGTTTGTCGCCGCCCTGCAAAACAAAATCCATTTCTAGGCGGGGGGAATTTATTAAATTTTCAAGCGGGGCTGGCCACTCGGCCGCTATAACGGCGTTTTCGTCGGCCAGCATTTCTTCAAAACCAAGGTTAAACATTTCCCTTTCTTCCAGACGGAACAAATCAACGTGGAACAGTTTTTTTGTTTTGCTTTTATATGCTTTCATTATGCTGAAACTGGCGCTTACCGGACTGCCTTTGAGGCCCATCTCTTTTGCCAAAGCTTTGACAAAAACGGTTTTACCGGCGCCTATGGGGCCGCGCAAAAAAATAATTTCCCCGCCGCGCAGAAACTTTGCGGCCGCGGCCGCCAGTTTGCGGGTGTCAGAGGGGCTGTTTGAAATAAATGTGTTCATCATTTAACCGTTTTTACGCAGACCTGCCTGCCGTTAAATTCAACGACGTCTTTATTAACCGTGTCCTGCGTTTCTTTGCCGTCAACCAAAAAAATATATTTATATTCGCCGGCCGCAAGCGCGACGGAAGTTTCAAAATATCCTTTTGAATACGGCGTTAAAATTATCGGCGTTTTGCCCCAGTCGTTAAAATCAGCCGCCAGGGAGACCTGCTTTGCGCCTGGCGCGGTTATAAAAAATTTTCTGAATTTTATTTCGGTGTCAAACGGGGCGGGTTTCGGAGGATTTTGCGGCTGCGGCACCGCAGCCGCAGCCGCGGGTTTTGAAGTAACCGTCTCATAATAATCTTTTCCGGCGGTAAAAAGGACGACCAGGCACACCGCCAGTATAAGCAGCGCCAAAATCATAGAGGTATGGTTAGTTTCTTCTTTTTCTTCACTCATTTTTATAGGGCGTGTTGAGTCTAATAATACGCCTGCGTTTGGCCAAAACAAGGCCAAATCCTAGGCGGACCTGCGAAGCAATGGCGGACCCCATTGATAGGAGGTCCAACAACGGAGTCGGCCTTGTTTTGGCCAAACCCGAAGGGCTGCATTGCTTTTTTTAAAATTTTAAATTTTTTTTGCTGGGATATAGCCCAACGCTATACCCGCACGCAAAAGAAAATTTAAAATTTTAAAAAAATCAACGCAGCGCAGACGTATTATTAGAGTCAACACGCCCTAAAAATTCCCTGACGTAAAATTCCGCGCCCAGATTTTCAACAAATTTTTTCATCTCCGCCGTATCAACGCCTAGGCCGCCGACGGTGGAAACCACTACTTTATCAAAATTGCCTATGCAGTCTTTTATGAACTGCACCACGCTTGCGTATCCGTTTTCATAGCCCGCGGCCGGCCGCACGAGTTTTGCCCACTGCGCGGGGTCATGGGAATTTAAACTTATGTAAATCTGGTCAACGCGGCCCTTGAGCTGCGGGACAATATTTTTTTTCCAAATCATATTGCCGAGGCCGACGGTGTTGAGCCTTATTGCGCCCGCGTATTTATTTTTTTTAAGTTCGTCGCAAATCTCCAGCATTACCGGCAGACGCAGGGTGGCCTCGCCGTAACCGCAGAAAACAATCTGCTCCGCGGGGGCTTTTTTCATTCCTGCGTAAAGGAGGTCCAGTACCTCGCGGGCTGAAGGCTCTTTGCCGCGCAGGTTTAAATTATATTTGTCAAACTCCATATTCCACTTTGTTTTTATGCAAAAAGAGCACAGGTTGGGACAGCTGTTTGTGAGGTTTATATAAAGCGAATTTTTAAATCTGTAAACAATAGAGTTTTCCATATAATTATTATAACTTTTTTGATTGGACGGCAAGGAGAGATTTCAGGATTAAAAAAATCTAATTAAGCACATAAGTGTTGCCAAGCGAACCGCCGAGATTAACCATATTACGCCCGCCCAAGGCGAGACATACTTTTTCATTTTTATTCTGCGGCCCGGAATAGCAGACTATAGTTCCCTTTTTTATGCCGCCCATTTGGGTGGCTATAGTGCCGGCTTCGTTTACCATTACTGCGATGGCAAAATCGCTGAGGGTAAAAGAACCAGTCAAACGCGCGGCGACGTCGCTTGAGTTTATCTGGAACCAAGAGTTGTTTATTGTGCAGGAATTTGCGCAGTCATTGCCTACGGTAATATCCAAATCGTTGAAATTTGTCGTGTAATTTCCTGTGGTAAGAAAATATCTTTGCTCCGCGTCATTGATTGTTTTTAACATAGGCATGGCCGCGGCCGCCTTGCTTTTAAGTACAGCGATCTGGTACTTTGGAAACGCGACAGCGGCCAAAATACCTATAATAAGAACTACAACCAACAATTCAATAAGAGTGAAGCCTTTATTCATAAAAATATGAGGTCCTTTCCGGAAAGCTATAAAGGAAGTATAAAAAATCCGTCGTCGCATGACAAGAAAATAGAATAGATATTATTTCCGCCTATAGAATTAGCTATTAAGGATAATAATTTACTGTTATTTTTTTAAATATCCGTTTTAAGGGCGCGGATATACGTCGGTTATTCTAATTTGCTAATATAGAAATATGTTAAAAATCCGGCAGGGTACGTTTTTAAATATTTTAAGATGGTTTGTGCTGGCTACGGTCATAGGCGTTATTGTAGGCGTGGCGGACGCCGCGTTTTTGACGCTGCTTGACGCGGCCGCGGGCGCGACCAACGGGTTTCCTCTTTATTTTACGGCGCTGCCTTTTGTTTTGTGGGTTGTCTGGCTTCTGTCGCGCCGCGTGGCGAAGAATGACACTGATTTTTCCACTGACGCCGCTATAAATAAAATTAATTCCTACCGCGGGATAAGTTTGATATCAACGCTAAAAGCGTTTTTTCTGCCGGTGTTTACAATAGCCGGCGGCGGCTCCGCGGGTAAAGAAGCGCCGTGCGCGGACGTTGGCGCCGGGCTTGCTTCCGCGTTTTCTGGCATTTTGAATTTATCGCCGGAGGACCGCAGGAAACTTATGATTTGCGGCGTGAGCGCTGGGTTTGCGGGCGTGTTCGGCGTGCCGGTGTCAGGCGCTATATTCGGGCTGGAAATTTTATGGGTAGGTTACATTTTCTATGAAGTTATGTTTCCAGCGCTGGTGGCGGGCATTACGGCTTACCAGATTACAAACGCGCTCGGCGTAACATATATTTACCACCCTATTCAGGTCATACCTGTGTTTACCGAAGGATTTTTTATAAAAATACTTATAGCGGGCGTATTTTTCGGGCTCATGTCAATTTTGTTTATTGAGCTGATGAAATTTTTCCGCGTGGTTTTCAGGTTTATCTCTTTTAAAACCTCTAATTTCTGGAGGGCGTTTTTGGGCGGTTTTGTTTTGGCTTTGATAGGGCTGCTGCTGTCGCCTGAGTATCTCGGCCTCGGCATGGACACTACAAACGGCGTTTTAACCGGCTCCGAAGTAAGCCACCCGCTGGGCGCGCTTTTTAAAATGATTACGACGGCGATAACTTTTTCCGCCGGCGGCGTGGGCGGCATTGTCACTCCTATATTTTTTATAGGCTCACAGGCGGGCGCGGTGCTTTCGGGTTTTTTGGAAGTGGACCCTAAAACTCTGGCCGCGCTGGGCGTGGTCGCTGTTTTGGCGGGCAGCACAAACGCGCCGCTTGCGGCGAGCATTATGGCTATAGAACTTTTCGGCCCCGCGGTCGCGCCGTACGCCACGGTATGCTGCGTCATAAGTTTTTTAATGACCGGGCAGAGAAGCGTCTTCCACAAACAAAAAGTGTCTTATGATAAAACCAGCGATGTAACGCCCGACGCGCCGCACACCGGCAGAAAAATGCCGCGCCGCCGCGCGTCATTTATGAAACTTGCGCGGCATCTTATACCAAACCCCGCGCGGGAAGAAATGGCGCGCCGCCGGACAATGAACGCTAAAGTTGAAAAAATTTTAGAGGAAGAAAAAGATAAGAAACCGCTGTTTAAAATACTTAAGCATTTATTTCCTAACTTTAAAGACGAGGATAAATAACCACTCTCTGCAGCGGTGGAGCATTTATCTTACGTTACAGTCAGAACGTGAACGCGAGCTGTCCCACGCGCCCGGCGTACAAAAAACT
The DNA here is from genome assembly GCA_031254225.1 of Candidatus Elusimicrobium euhamitermitis. Lineage (GTDB taxonomy): Bacteria > Elusimicrobiota > Elusimicrobia > Elusimicrobiales > Elusimicrobiaceae > Elusimicrobium > Elusimicrobium euhamitermitis. Next base: position 6,075 of record JAIRUU010000067.1, on the reverse strand, counting down.
GAACAGTTGGCCATAGACTCCTGGTTTTGCGCAGTGCATACGAAAAAATCTCCCCATTGTCTATAAAGATAATATTTTTTGTCCTGGGCTGATGAGTTTCTCGTAGCTACTATTTCAAACGAACCAGGAGATTGGGTGTTTAAATTTCTTATATCATAAGTAAAAGTTTTTGTTTGGATTGTGTTGGCGGCAATTTTGGTTCCCGTAATCTGCACGTCAAGGTCGTCAAGATTTGAAGTAGGCGCGCCGGTTGCAAGAATATACATTTTTTCCGCGTTCGTGAGGGCTTTAAGATTTACAAAAGCTTCCGCGGAATAACTTTTTTCAACCGTTCTTCTGTACTGCGGTACGGCGACCGCGGCTAATATTCCTATAATAAGGACTACAACCAATAATTCTATGAGGGTAAAACCTTTATTTTTTGTTGTTTTGGACATATAAAAAGTATAAAAAATCCGCACGCGCATTGGAAGTATATACGCAGAATACATTTTTATTATGCAAGTTAATTAGATTGCGCGACGAGAAAAACCAGAGTTTTTATTTAAAAAATTCTTTTTCCATCGCCAGATAACGCTGTACGGCGCTTTTTATAAATTTGCGCCTTTCATTATAGCTGCCCGGAAAAAACGAGCCTTTGAAACCCGCTATAACTATATTTCTGAAATCCTCGGCCGAAAGTTCAATATTGTCAGCCAGCAGTTTCAATTCTTTTGTTATATTTGTGTCTGACACCAGGCGGTTGTCCGTGCATAAAGTGACGGAAAGGCCGCGCTTAATCATCTCTTTGACGGGGTGAGATTTTATTGATTTTATTTTTGGATTGGTTTGCATATTGCTTGTCAGGCAGACTTCCACGCCTATGCGCTCGCTCGCTATGTAGGATGACAAATCTTCTATATATTTCTTTTTATTTTTTATGCTTTTGTCCTTTATCATATTTTCCGCAAACAAAAACGTGCCGTGGCCAATGCGGTTGGCGTGGCAGTCCGTGATAGCCTGGAAAATTGACTCAGGGCCGTAAGCTTCGCCGGCATGGACGGTTTTTCTTATAAAATTTTTATGGACAAGCTGGTAAGCTTTTTTGTGGTCTTCCGCCGGAAAACCTTCCTCCTGTCCGGCCAGATCAAAACCGACAATGGGCAGATTCTCTTCCGCCGTAAGTTTTACTATGGCGCGCGCAAGCTCCATTGACGCTGCGGCAAAAATTTCCGGTTTTTCCGCGTGGGACAGAACATTAATCAGCCTGCGGTAATACGGAGACATATTTTCATTAAAACTTCTCATGGCGCAGGCTATTATACCGAAGTAAAAAGAAATATCCGCGTTGTTTTTCACGGCAATGGTTTTATTAAATTCATCGGCCGCTTTTTTAAGGCCTTTTGAGACGGCGCGCAGCGCGTCCTCGGCGCCGAGGGCGGGCGCGGTGTGCAGCTGCGGCGCAAAACGCACTTCAATATAACGCACTCCCTCTTTAATATTATCCTGCGCCAGTTCATAAGCTATGCGTTCAAGATTTTGCCTGTTTTGCATAACGAGAGTTGTGTAATTAAACGCTTTCAGATATTCGCCCAGGTTTGAATATTTTGGTTTAAAAACTTTTTTGCGAAGGCCGTCTTCCGTATAAGCCGGCAGAGAAATATTGTCTTTTTTTGCAAGTTCTATTAACGTGGATAAGCGCAGAGAGCCGTCCAAGTGCAAATGCAAATCCGTTTTAGGGATTTTTTTAATGAACTCCAGAGGTATTTTCATTATTTGACCTCTAATTTCTGGCCCTGCGGAGTGTCTTTGACTATGAAGCCCAGCGCGGAGATTTCATCCCGCAGCTCGTCGGATTTTTTGAAATCTTTATTCTTCCTCGCCGCGGCGCGCGCGTCAAGAAGCGTTTGCGCTTCACGGGGAATTTGCAGAGTTTCGGTTTTAAACAAATCAAGCGCAAAAACAGTATCCGCAAATTTAATAAATTCTTTTTTTGTGCCGTCCGAAATATTTTCTTTAAGCGTTTCCCAGACAAGGGCCAGCGCTTTTGGCGCGTTTAAATCATCCCGCAGCGCGGCCAAAAAATTTTCTTTAAGCATGGCAAGCGCGGTTTTGTCAACCGCGTTATTTTGTAAATTCCTGACGCGCTCCGCCAGACCGCGCAAACTTGTTCTTGCGTAATCCAGGCTTTCAAAAGTAAATTCAAGCTGCGTCCTGTAATGCGCGGTAAGACACAAATAACGGTAATCAAGCGGGCTGTAACCCTGCGCTTTAAGCGCGTCCAAAGTTAAAAACGTTCCGGCGGATTTTGACATTTTTCCCGCGCGCAGCACCAGGAATTCCCCGTGCACCCAGTAACGGACGTATTGTTTGCCGGTGGCGGCTTCGCTCTGCGCTATTTCATTTGTGTGGTGTACGGCGATATGGTCCACGCCGCCGCAGTGAATGTCTATAGTCGGTCCCAGATATTTCATCGCCATGGCCGAGCATTCTATGTGCCAGCCCGGGAAACCCATGCCCCAAGGGCTGTCCCACTCCATTTGTCTTTTTTGCGTTTTGGGCGAAAATTTCCACAGCGCGAAATCAGACGGATTTTTCTTTTCGTCATTAAACTCAACGCGCGCGCCGCTTTTAAGGCCCGTTATATGCGCCGCGCCCGCAAGGCCCGCGTAAGCGGGAAATTTAGAGGTGTCGTAGTAAATTCCGTCAGACGTACGGTAAGTGTACCCTTTTTCTTCAAGCGTTTTTACAAGGGCCAGCATTTCTTTGATATGTTCGGTAGCGCGGCAGATGATGACGGGACGGGTACAGTTTAAGGAATCAAAATCTTCAAAAAATTTTTTCTCGTAAAATTTGGCTATGTCCCACGCGCTTTTGCCCTCTCTCGCGGCGCCCAATTCCATTTTGTCCTCGCCTTCGTCCGCGTCCGAAGTGAGGTGGCCGACGTCGGTAATATTCATCACGTGCCTGACGGGAAATTCCGTACGCAAAACGCGGACAAACAAATCTTCAAAAATATAAGTGCGCAGGTTGCCGATATGCGCGTAATTGTAGACGGTAGGCCCGCAGGCGTAGAGCGTTACACCGCCCGTGTCCAGCGGCGTAAAATTTTGTTTCTTTTTTGCAAGAGTGTTATAAAGCTGCATCTGTACCCGTAGCAACGGCGTATTCGGTCTTCAGAGATTTAAAAAACAAATCGCAAGTTTTCTGGCCGACGTTATCCGCGCTGTCCTGGCTTAAAATGCACTGCACTTCCATGTCTGAGAGCGGGTTAACCGCGCCCGCGGGCGACATGGCGTAAGTAAAACCGGCCGGATTATAAGTTTTTTTGGCCGTCCTGTAAGCCTTGTCAATGCTGGCTTGGAACACGCCCATTTCTTTATTGCCCGCCGCGCGTCCCAGCGAGAATTTTTTTGCGCCCACGGTAATTACCGCGTCCCCGTACGCGCTTTTGGAGTTGAAGCGGCTTTCGCCCGTAAAATCGTCCGAGCCGTCAATCTGCAAAGGTGCTGCGGCGCCGTCCATCATTGCCGCTTTTCTGTAACTTTCATAATCAATGCCGGATTTGCCCGTTACATTTGTTTTGCTTGACGTGCAGGCGGCCATAAGAATTACCGCGGGTAAAATTACTGAAAGCTTTCTCATATTAAATGTCTACCTCTCAAGTTGTACTGTTACGGCGCATTGGCACATTGCGGCTTCGCCGCGGCCTATTTCGCCTATTCCTTCGTGGCTTTTGGATTTGAAACTTATATTATCAAATCCGGCGCCGAAAATATTGTCCATGCTTTTCCGCACTGCCGCGTAATGCGGTTTCATCTTCGGGCTTTCCGTAATTAAAGTGGCGTCTATGTGGACGATGCGCGCTTTTTTTTCTTTCAAAATTTTAACCACGCGTTTTGCTATGACCGCGCTTGAAACGCCTTTAATTTTTTTATCTTCCGACGGAAAATAAACGCCCAAATCGCCCGCGCAGACGGCGCCCAAAGCCGCGTCGCACACTGCGTGCAGGACAATGTCCCCGTCGCTGTGGCCCGCAAAACCTTTGTCATGCTTAATTTCCGCGCCGCCGATGAAAAGTTTGCGCCCTTTTTCAAAACGGTGCAAATCAAAACCAAAGCCGGTGCGGTAAATTATCTCTTTGCCCAATTTATTTAACCTTTGCAAAAATCATTCTTCCGGCGGAGGTTTGTAAAATTGAGTAGACGGCTACCTCTACCCTTTTGCCGACGTGCTTTCTTCCTTCTTCAACCACTACCATGGTGCCGTCGTCAAGGTAACCCACGCCCTGCTCTTTCTCTTTGCCGTCTTTCATGATGAACAGAGACATGGTTTCGCCTGGCAGAACGACGGGTTTGAGCGCGGTAGCCAGGTCGCTGATATTTAAAACCACTACGTCGTAAATAGCGCCTATTTTGTTTACGTTAAAATCCAGCGTAACAACTTCGCCTTTTAAATTCTGGGCGAGTTTTACTACTTTCTCTTCCGGCGTGGGCGCTTCAATTTCTTTGTTTGTCACGCGTATCGGCACGTCCCGCTGTTCCTGCAACCTGGCCACTACGTCAAGCCCTCTTCTGCCTTTTGCGCGTTCCAGAGGATCTTTGGAGTTGGATAAAACTTCCAGTTCGTTAAGCACGAATTTAGGAAAAACCAGCGCGCCGGAAAGGAATTTTGTGTCTATTAAATCAATAACGCGGCCGTCTATGAATGAAGTAATGTCCAGCACTTTTAAATGATTGCCCACTTTGCTAAGGCCTTCCAAATCGCGCGATTTTATTACGCTTATTACCGCGCCGACGAGCACCCAGAAAAACTGCACGTAAATATTATATTTTGTCCACCAATCCACCACGTCCACAAAATTTGTTCTTATGGCCACGTGGTCAAAAAAAGCGTAAACAAAATAGCCCATTATGCCGCCGAACAACGCTATCATTATTTTAATGAGCCGCAGTTTTTTGAACACCATTTCCGCAAAAATTAAAATTACCGCGCAGGCAAGCCCGGCGGCAAAACCTTTTCTATCCTGCAAAATGAAATTGTAAGTTAAAAAAGGGAAAGCTACAAAAGCCGATAAACGATACAGCCAAAGAGACATATTGAACCTCCTGTCCAGGGTATGTATACACACTTTTAAAATAAATATTTAAAAAATCCGTATAAATGTATATGTTATATATTAGCAAATTATCCCCATACCGTGTTTTGGCATGGGGATAATTCATAAAGGGTTTTACTGCCGGGCTGCTGCGGCCGGAGGGGTATTGTTTGCCGCGCCGGCGCTTGGGATTACGCTTATCGCACCGGCTTTTAAAGCTTTCATAGCCGGATTATTGAAAACAGTGCCCGTGATTAAAGACGCGAAAGTGGAAAGCATACTCATGCTGCCTTTCGGGTCGTCTATCGTTCCGCCGATTTTTATGGTAAGCGGCATATTCCCGTTTTCCGGATGATTGCCCGGGGCGGCGTTAACCGTCATGTCAATCGCGCGGGAGTTAAAATCCATATTGCCGCTAAGTTTAAACGACATTAAGTCCGACACAAAAGAGCCTTGTTTTATCTCGCTTTTGCCGTTTTTAAAATCAAGCGCGGTGGCAAAAATGTCAAAATCCAGCTTGCCGCTAAGCTGCTGGGGCGGCTGCAGGGCGTCGGCTTCGGCGGTTTCCTTGTCCAAGTGTCGTTGCTCCGCCGTTTTCGGTTGGGGGACAAGGCTGGACAGAACGTCCAAAATATCCAAAGCGTTAATAACTTTGCTTACCACGCTGACAGACATAAAAAGCACGCGCGCCAGCGCGTTGGAATTAGTGAGGCTGTAAATATCTTTTATCTGCCCGCTTCCGGTTGAAAAATTCATGTTGCCCTGCGTTTGGTCAAGCATGACGGTAAGGCCAGTGATATCGGTGTTAAATTTCACATTTTGCGCTTTGAAAAACAGGCTGTCAAAATTGCCTATATCGGCGGACGCGGCGACGCGCAGCGGCGGCAGGTTAAGCTGCTTCTGCCACTTTTCCTGTTTTTGTTTGAGAGTGCTCTGCGGCGCGGCTGGAGTTGGCGTTGGCGCGGCAGGCTGCGCCGTTTGTTCTTTGGGCGCGGGTT
>JAIRUU010000001.1 GCA_031254225.1 Candidatus Elusimicrobium euhamitermitis | reverse complement strand
CCCTCACCCGCCTTCGCTGCGCTACGGCGCGGCAGGCCTGTGTCCTCTCCCTCACAGGGAGAGGAAAAAAATAGGAGATATTTTATTATGAACACATGGTCCTCGTTTGTTGAGCAGATTACGCCGGCAGTCAAATCCGCGGGCATGGATCTGGTTACGGTTTTTGCCCACATTTGCCTTGCTATTTTCGCTCTAGTCCTCGGGCTTTATATTTCCCGTCTGGTAAACACTTTTATTAAAACGGTTCTTGGCAAAATTGATTTTGACAACCGCACTTCAAAAGTCGGCATTAACGAAATGTGCGTGCGCTTTGGTTTCGGCAAAAGTCCGACGCATATTATTGCGTTCATATTGTCGTGGGTGGTCATGATAATAGCGATAATTTACGCCGCGAAAGCTTTAAATCTTACAGAAGTGGAAACGCTGCTGGCGCGCTTTCTGGCGTTCCTGCCCAAAATATTTATTTCAATACTTATACTTTTCGCGGGTCTTGTATTCGGCAAGTTTATCGGCAACATTATTGAAAATTCTTCCAAAGCAAATAACCTGCCCGGCGGCGTGATTATGGCGCGCGCGGTGGATATGTTCATAGTGCTCTTTTCCGCGCTGGTGGCTCTTGAAAATCTGGGCATGGCCACGCGGCTCGTCAACAACGTCATCATAATTTTGCTCTCTTCAATGGGTCTGGCTTTTGCCATAGCCGTGGGCCTGGGCGCAAAAGATTTGGTGGCCGAATTTTTAAGAGCGGCGTTTAAGAAGAAACAGTAAATATTTTAAACAAATCCCGCGCCCACTGAACTACTTCGCAAAAGTAGAATACAAAATAGTAAATAAGAGTCTTGTTTCTATGAATTTAATCATAAAGGATAAAAACGCGTATGTAAAAGAGGATATGATGTCAGATAAATTATCATTCCCGAATGATTTTGTAAATAGAATTATATGCGGCGATTCATTAAAAGTAATGAAACAGATCCCCTCTGCCTCTATTGATATTGTCGTTACAAGTCCGCCGTATAATTTAAAAAATTCAACCGGCAACGGAATGAAAGACCCAAGGGGCGGCAAGTGGAAAAACGCCGCCCTTTGCAAAGGGTATTTAGACCATGAAGACTGCATGCCGCATGACGAATATGTAAAATGGCAGCGGGATTGTTTAACGGAGATGTTTAGGATTATACCTGAAAACGGCGCCGTATTTTATAATCATAAATGGAGAGTGCAGGACGGCCTTCTGCAAGACAGGCATGATATTGTATATGATTTTCCCGTTAGACAAATTATAATTTGGAAAAGAAACGGCGGCATTAATTTTAACGCCGGTTATTTTCTTCCGACATATGAAGTTATATATTTAATAGTAAAGAAAAATTTTAAGCTGGCTCCAAAAGCAAACGCTTTCGGCGACGTGTGGGAATTCGGGCAAGAATTGAATAATCCACACCCAGCTCCGTTTCCGGTAAATTTAATTAGTCGTATAATTAGCTCAACAAATGCAAAGATTGTTTTAGATCCTTTTATGGGGTCCGGAACAACTGCGATTGCCGCTAAAATTAACAATAGACAATACGTTGGAATAGAAATTTCTAAAGCTTATGTTCAACTTGCCGAGAAGAGAATATCTGAAATATTATTATAAGGATACGTTATGGATATCATAAGCAAAGAATCCCTTATTAAAAAACTTATAGAAATAAGAGAGATGGGTTGGATTCATAATTATAGAAAAGGGAACGACGGTAGCGTAGGCAATATTTTGGAAGATTTATTAGGGATAGAAGAAAATAATCTGCCTATTCCAAATGCCGCGGAATGGGAAATGAAATGCCAGAGAAAAACAACTGCTTCGCTGTCAACTCTTTTCCACATGGAGCCTTCTCCGCGGGCTTTGAAAATTGTTTCAGAAATACTGCTTCCAAAATACGGTTGGCCTCATAAAGCGGCCGGTAAAAAATACCCTGATAACGAAAAAAGCTTTAGACAGACTATATCTACAAAACAAAGGTCAGATAGAGGATTTCAAGTCGTTGTTGACAAACATAATAGGAAAATTTTGATATCGTTTAATTCTTCTTCTGTAGACAAAAAACACGATAAGTGGCTGAAAGAAGTTAAAAAAAAGGCCGGTCCTGATGAATTGGAGCCGCAGCCGTATTGGGGATTTGATGATTTATATCACGCGGCGGGCGTAAAATTACCTAACTGTTTTTATATTTTAGCAGATGTAAAAAAAGAAAAAGGGAAAGAATTTTTTAAATATGACACTATTTTTAAATTATCAGGACTGTCGTTATACAAACTAATTGACGCCATAGAAGAAGGTAATATTTTTGTGGATTTTGACGCGAGAACAGGGCATAATCACGGCACAAAATTCAGATGTAAAAATGGAATTATATATACCTTATATTCCCACGTTGAAAAAATATAAATTTATGAACAAACCTATAGGGATTTTTGATTCCGGCCTGGGCGGGCTTACTATTTTGCGCGCGCTGGAGCGCGCCATGCCGGCTGAAAATTTTATTTATTTCGGGGACACGGCGCATGTGCCTTACGGCTCCAAAAGCCCGCAGGCCGTCACAAATTATTCCATGCAGATAGCAAAATTTCTGGAAAAACAGAATATAAAATTTTTGGTCGTGGCGTGCAACACGGCGTCCGCGCTGGCGCTGGAAACTCTGGTCAAAAATATCCGCGTGCCGGTGTTCGGCGTGATTGAAGCCGGCTGCTGCGCGGCGGTGCATAAAACTAAAAACAAAAAAATCGCCGTCATAGGCACAAACGCTACGGTTAAAAGTTCCGCCTACAAAAAACTTTTAAACGTCATTGATAAAAATATCACGGTTACCCAGAAAGCGTGCCCGCTTTTTGTGCCCGTTATTGAAGAGGGCTGGCAAAAAACAAAAGCGGCGGAAATAATCGCGCGCGATTATCTGAAGCAGATAAAAAAAAGCGGCGCGGACACTCTTATTCTGGGCTGCACGCACTATCCCATAATGAAACCTCTGATAAAAAAAATCATGGGCAGCGTTAACCTTATAGACTCCGCAGAGGAAATTGCAAAACAGGTTAAAAAAGTTCTGCAGTCAAAAAATATTCTCAAAAAAACCGGCGCGTCAAACACCGTTTTTTACGCGAGCGACGACGCGGCCTCCTTTGAACAAAAAGCCGCGCAAATACTCGGCCGCAAAACCGTGAAAGCGCGTCTTAAAAAACTATGAACATTTACGGCGATGAAAGGCTGCTGTCCCCGGGCGTAATCAACGGCACGGCCTCGCGCGGGTTCGGCAACATGCGCGAATATAAAAACCAGGACGCGTTTTTTACGCGCGTCGGCCTGCCGCCGGAAAATTTCCTTAAATTCAAACAAACCCACGGCGCGGAAATTATTGAAATAAATTCCGCGCGCGACATTGAATATTACAAAAAAAATTTAGTTGAGGCCGACGCGTGGCTGTTAAACGCTTCCGCCTGCGGCGCGGTAATTTTAACGGCGGACTGCGTTCCTCTTTACCTCTGGGACGAAAACGCAAAATCCGCCGCGTTAATACACGCGGGCTGGCGCGGAGTTGCCGCAAAACTGCCCGCCAAAGCCGCGCGGATAATA
>JAIRUU010000062.1 GCA_031254225.1 Candidatus Elusimicrobium euhamitermitis | reverse complement strand
CTTTTTTTATACTTTACAGGGCGAGAGCGCGGGCGCGCAGGCTTTCAGCAATTTTGACACGCTGCTCGCGCCGTTTATTTATTACGACAAGCTTTCTTATGACGAAGTTAAACAGGCTTTGCAGGAATTTCTGTTTAACGTAAACGTGCCCACGCGCGTAGGTTTCCAGACGCCGTTTACCAACCTGACAATGGACCTTAACGTGCCGTCTTATTTCAAAACCCAGCCGGCTATTATCGGCGGGAAATATATGGATAAGACTTACGGCGAGTTTCAGAAAGAAATGGATTTGCTCAACAAAGCTTTCCTTGAACTTATGCTGCAGGGGGACGCAAAAGGCCGCGTCTTCACTTTCCCTATTCCGACGTACAATATAACAAAAGATTTTGACTGGGATAACAAAGAACTCGTTCCGCTTTGGGAAATTACGGCAAAATACGGCATACCGTATTTCGCAAATTTCATTAATTCAGACATGAGCCCCGAAGACGCCCGCTCCATGTGCTGCCGTCTGAGAATTGACAACCGCGAACTTATTAAACGCGGCGGCGGCCTTTTCGGCAGCGCGCCGCTGACAGGCTCCATAGGCGTGGTCACGGTAAACATGCCGCGGCTCGGTTTTTTGGCAAAGGACGAAGAGGATTTTTTCAAACGGCTTGAAGATATTATGGAACTTGCCAAAACCAGCCTTGAGATAAAACGCAAAGTCATTGAAAGATTTACCGAAGGCAATTTGTATCCCTACATGCGCTTTTACCTGCGCGCCGTCAAAGAACGTTTTAACCAGTATTGGAAAAACCATTTTTCTACCATAGGCCTGGTCGGGCTTAACGAAGCCTGTCTGAATCTGCTGGGCGAAGACATAGGCACCGCGCGCGGCAGACAGTTCGGCGAGCGTACGCTTGATTTTATGAGGGAAAAACTTATAAAGTTCCAGGAAGAAACGGGCAACAATTACAATCTTGAAGCCACGCCCGCCGAAGGCACTTCATACCGCCTTGCAAAAATTGACAAGCAGGAATACCCGGATATAATTTGCGCGGACGAAGCGCAGTTTAAAGCGGGCAGAGCGCCGTTTTACACCAACTCGTCCCAGCTGCCGGTTAATTATACCGACGATATTTTTGAGCTTCTTGACCTGCAGGACTCTTTGCAGGGCAAATACACCGGCGGCACCGTTATGCATATTTACATGGGCGAGAAAGTTAAAGATATCAAGGCGCTCAAAAAATTTATTAAAAAAGTATGCGGCAATTACAGCCTGCCTTATTTTTCAATCACGCCCACTTTCAGCGTCTGCCCTAAATGCGGCTACCTTGAAGGCGAACATAAAGAATGTCCAAAGTGCAAAGCGGACGCGGTTGAAGATATTGAACGCAGAATCAAAGCCGTTGAAGAACAATTATTCTCAGACGTGAAAGTAAATTTGTAAGCTTATTGCAAGAGGTAATTTGAATTAATTTTTTCTAACCCAAAAATATATGTTGAATATAAGCAGTAAAAAGTATAGAATTAAGAAAGTCAGAAGATATAGTTGATTATGTTAATATTGTTGCATTTATCAGCATTGATTTTTGAGTAAATTTTAATTTTTTTATGACGAGCATAGCGTTGGCTATGTAAGGAATAAAAAAATTAAAATTTACCAAAAAGCAAAATGAGAAATGTGACGATATTAACATAATCAACTATAAAAAGGAGGGAATATGACCGCACAGGAAAGAACAATTTTAGAAAAGGAACTTGCCGAGCTTAACGCCAAAAAACAGGAAGCCAGCGGTTCAAAATGCGAAGTGTATTCAAGAGTTTGCGGCTACCTCCGCCCGATATCCAACTGGAATAACGGCAAAAAAGAGGAATTCGGCATGAGGAAACTTATGTCCGTCCGGGAAAAATAAATCCATTAAAACGTTGCGCGTTTTTTATGCCCCTGAAAAATTTTGCGGTTTTATGCAAAATTTTTTCGGGGGTCTTGAAGATTATTTTTATAACAGGTTAAAACAATGAAGATAGGCGGCCTTATTAAGACTTCCCTGGTTGACTACCCGGGCTGTGTTTCTGCGGTAATTTTTACGCAGGGCTGCAACATGCGTTGCGCCTACTGCCATAATCCCGAACTTGTTTATCCTGACATGCTTTTGGACCCTTACGACGAGGGCGCTGTGCTTGATTTCCTTGCCAAAAGAAAATCCGCGCTGGACGGCGTTGTCATAACCGGAGGCGAGCCTACGGTGCAGCCGGACCTTGTAGGTTTTATGGCGAAAGTCAAAAGCATGGGATATAAAATAAAACTTGACACCAACGGCAGTATGCCCGACGCGCTTGAAAAAATATTTGAGCTTAAGCTGGCGGACTGCGTGGCCATGGACATTAAAGCGCCCTTTGGCAAATATGAGGAAACTGCCGGCGTAAAAGTTGACCTCAATAATATTTCCAAAAGCATGGCGCTGATAGTGGCCTCCGGCATTGAGTATGAGTTCAGAACCACTTTTGACAAATCTATTTTAAACAAAGAAGATATTGACGTTATTTCCGCCACGCTGCCGGAAAAGACCCGCTTTGTCCTTCAGGAGTGCCAGCCTGTCGCAGTTAAACCCGTCTTAAAAATCCGCAGAGAAAAAATTTGACTGCCGCCGCTTAAACTTGTTTAATATTATGGTATCAGCAGATTTTAAAGGGGAGGAAATTTATGTTAGTCTATCAGATTTGCGCGGGGGTAATAACGGTCGCTTTTGTCATACTGGTTATATATCTGGTCCGGTTTTTAATACAGGCCAGAATGACGGCGTGTTCAGTTGAACTTCTGGTCTTAAACGCCAACGAGCAGGTGGAGCGCACAAGCAAAACTTTTGAGCTGCTTGAAAGTATTACAAACACGCTTAACGGCACGTGGGGGAAAATATTCGGCGCCGCAATAGCTCTGTCAAAACTCAGAAAAAAACAAGATTAAAAAATATACGACATTAAAAAACCGCGCGCTTTCGGCGCGCGGTTTTTTTATTCTTCCTCGGGCCGGATAACCGAAAACTATTACAAGCAATAAATAATCCGCATAATAAGAGTAGTATATTGACTCCGCAGCGTGAATTTCTTATACTTTCATTATATATTGCGGGGCTTTATTTTTATGAAAAAAGGTTTTACGCTCATAGAATTGCTCGTCGTGGTTTTAATAATAGGCATACTTGCCGCCATAGCGCTGCCGCAGTATCAGGCTTCGGTTGAAAAATCAAAATACATGCAGGCAATGATAGCGGCAAAAGCTTTGGCCGACTCCACGGAGCGGTTTTATCTTGAAACAGGGAACTATCCCGCCAATTACGAAGAAATGGATATTGACGTAGGGGCAACCGGAGCGGCTACCATACAGACGGCGAGCAACAAACGTTACGGCATTGACTTATATGACGGCAGCGATAAAAACGTCATTGCTTATATACCCGACCATCCAAACAAAAAAATAGCGTATGTCATTTGGCTTAGAAATTCCGCCAGCAACAGAGCCGGAACAAGAGAATGCTGGGCGCCCCCGGCCAGCACGCAAGAAAAAGTATGCAAATCTTTAGGCGGCGTAGAAAACGGCCTTACCGGCAGCGTCAGCGGGGCAGGGGTCAACACATGGAAAAGATTTGATTTGCCTAAATAAAAAGGCGGCCCTTGCGGGCCGCTTTTTTTATTTTAAAATTTGAACTGCCCTCTCTCGTAAATAGTCGCTGTTTTGCCGTTTTTAAGTTTTGCCTTTACAATTTTATCTTCGGTATTAATAATATCCCAGTGCAGAGAAGAATCGTTGTAACCAAGCGCACATTTTTTCTCTTTAGTCAGCCTGGCGACATTGCCCGTATAAGTATCCGCGTAACTTGAGCCCAGCGCTATGTGGCAGTTG
>JAIRUU010000086.1 GCA_031254225.1 Candidatus Elusimicrobium euhamitermitis | reverse complement strand
GGGAGAGGGGTAGGGGTGAGGGGTAGTTTTAGTTGAAGTAAGGAATAAACTATTTAGATTTGGCTTAGTCGTGTTGTTTGAAATATGTTGTAAAATTTAAAATCATTATCAAGCCGCAGCGCTACCCCTCATCCCTGCCCTTCTCCCGCAAGGGGAGAAGGAAAAAACAAATCTTTCCTCTCGCCCCTTGCTTTTAGCCACGCCGCAGCGCAGCGAAGGCGGGCGATGGTTTAGTACATAAAACATAGTCGCCATAAAAATAAAGTCATCCTGAGCCCTGAAAGGGCGTAAGGATCTACAATTATATTTTGACCAATAGAAACAACGACGGTTTATAACGGAAGATCCTCACGCCGCCTTCGGCGGCTCAGGATGACTTTATTGTATTATGCTCCGCATGAAAGAGTAAAATTATTTGGAGGACGAATTCCCGTAAAACGCCTTCATATAAAGCTCTTTTATCTCGCTGACCAGCGGGTAGCGCGGGTTGCCGCCGGTGGCCTGGTCGTCAAAAGCTTCTTCCGAGAGTTCGTCAAGCTGAGCCAAAAATTCTTTTTCCGGCACGCCGCAGTCTTTTAAAACGGCGGGAACGTTTAAGTCTTTTTTAAGGCCGTTTATGGCGTCAATGAGCCGGCGGACTTTTTTGTCTCTGTCGTCCCCGCAGTCTAAAGTTATGCCTAGATGGTCGGCAATTTTCGCGTAACGCCCTTTGACAAACGGATATTTGTACTGCGGCATTAAACCCTGTTTTACGGGATTATCCGTCGCGTTATATTCAATAACATAAGGAAGTAGTATGGCGTTTGCAAGCCCGTGCGGCACGTGGAACGCGCCGCCTATTTTATGCGCCATGGAGTGGCAGATTCCGAGGAACGCGTTGGCAAAAGCCATGCCGGCTATGGTCGCCGCGTAATGCATTTTTTCGCGCGCGACGGGGTTGGCCGCGCCTTCGTTATACGACGCGCGCAAATATTTGAAAACCAGCCGCAGGCCTTCCAGCGCGTGGCCGTCGCTGAAATTATTTGCAAAGACGGAAGTATAAGCCTCCACGCAGTGCGTCAGCGCGTCAAGGCCGGAATGAGCGGTCAAAGTTTTAGGCATGGACAAAACGTACTCGGGGTCAATAATAGCCATGGCCGGCGTAAGGCTGTAATCCGCTATTGGATATTTTATGCCGTTGTCGCCGGTAACCACCGTAAAAGGCGAAACTTCGGAGCCTGTGCCCGACGTCGTGGGAATGGCGACCATGATTGCTTTTTCGCCCATTTTCGGAAACTCCGTAATGCGTTTTCTGATGTCCATAAAACGCAGCGCGACGTCTTCAAATTTAATGCCCGGGTGCTCGTACATAAGCCAGATAATTTTGGCCGCGTCCATGGGGGACCCGCCGCCAAAACCTATTAATATGTCCGGCTGAAATAAATTTACAAGCTCCAGCGCTTCGCGCACGTTGGCCATATCAGGGTCAGGTTTTACGTCTGAAAAAACGCGCACGGATATGCCCAGTTTTTCCAAAATATTAGTTACTTTTTGCGCCTGCCCGAGAGTCTCCATCGTCTTATCCGTAATGATAAAAGCGCGCTTTCTGCCTTTTAATTCTTCAAGCGCCAGCGTCGTTGCGCCCTGTTTAAAATATATTTTCGGCGGCACGCGGAACCAGAGCATATTGTCCCTTCTTTCCGCCACTGATTTTATGTTCATAAGATGTTTCACCCCTATATTTTCGCTTACCGAATTGCCGCCCCAGGAGCCGCAGCCGAGAGTCAGCGACGGCACAAGTTTAAAATTATACACGTCCCCTATCGCGCCCTGAGAGGAGGGCATATTAATAAGTATGCGCCCCGTGGTCAGACGTTCCTGGAAAATTTCTATGTGTTTTGTATTGACTTCGTTTGTGTACAGCACAGACGTGTGGCCCGCGCCGCCGAACTCTATTAATTTCTGCGCCAGTTCAACGCCCTGCTCAAAAGTTTTTACGGTATAGAAAGCAAGGACGGGGGAAAGCTTCTCGTATGCAAAAGGCTCGTCGCAGCTTACTTTCTCGGCGTGCGCTATTAAAATTTTTGTTTCGGGCGGCACTTCAAAGCCGGCCATTTTCGCAATTTTCGCCGCGCTCTGTCCCACGATTTTTGAGTTCAGATGCTCGTCAAAAACTATTGTGTTTGAGAGTTTTTCGCGCTCCGGCCCGTCAACAAAATAACATCCGCGTTTTATAAATTCCGCTTCAACCTCGTCGGCAACGCTTTCTTCAACAATGACGGCCTGCTCGCTCGCGCAAATCATGCCGTTGTCAAAAGTTTTGCTCATTATGACGGAGCTGACGGCCATTTTAATATTTGCGGTAGCGTCAATCAGCACGGGCGTGTTGCCCGCGCCCACGCCAATGGCCGGCTTGCCGGAACTGTACGCCGCGCGCACCATGCCCGGGCCGCCGGTGGCCAAAATTAAATTAATGTTCTGGTGGCCCATTAAATATTCGCTGGCTTCTTTTGACGCGCTTTCAACCCAGCCTATTATGCCGGCGGGCGCGCCGGCGGCGACGGCCGCGTCAAGCACGGTTTTTGCGGCTTCTATGGTGCATCTGCGCGCGCGCGGATGGGGGGAAAAAACTATTCCGTTTCTGGTTTTTAACGCAAGAAGAGACTTAAAAATAGCGGTGGAGGTAGGGTTCGTCGTCGGGATAACGCCGGCTATTACGCCGATAGGCTCCGCCACTTTTGCAAAGCCGAAGGCGTGGTCCCGTTCCAGCACGCCGCAGGTCTGCGTATTTTTATAAGTGTTATAAATATATTCGGAAGCAAAATGGTTTTTTATAACCTTGTCTTCCATAACGCCCATGCCCGTTTCTTCAACGGCAATTTTTGACAGCTGTATGCGTTTTGACGCGGCCGCCACCGCCGCGGCGCGGAAAATATTGTCCACCTGCTCCTGACTGTACTCCGCGTACTTTTTCTGCGCCGCCGCCACCGCGGCCGTTACTCCGTCAATATACTTTTGCTCCTCCGCAAAATCCATTTCTTTTGCCATAACCCTTTCCTCCCGTTTTCCTTACATCCTTATTTTAGTATTGCGCGAAAAATATTTATGTCGTTTTTGCAACTCTAACCTTAAAGTATTACCCACATTGTAACATTTAAAAAAGATAAAATATAAATATGAATAATTTTGAGCAGTTCGGTTTTTCCGGCGTCCTTCTCAACACCATAAAAAATATGGGTTTTGTTACGCCTACTCCCGTGCAGGCGGCGGTAATACCGCAGGCTTTGGAAGGGCGCGATATTTTAGCTTCCGCGCAGACGGGCAGCGGCAAGACGTGCGCTTTCGCGCTTCCTGTTATAGAGGTTCTTTCAAAAGAGTCCGCCGCCCGCGCGCTGGTCGTCGCGCCGACGAGGGAACTGGCGCAGCAGGTTTATAAAGTTTTCGCGCAGTGCGCCGCCGGATTTCCGGACATAACCTGCGTGTTTCTGGTGGGCGGTTTAAGCGTAAGCGAACAGGCTAAAAAACTGGCCTGCGCGCCGCGCGTCGTCATAGGCACGCCAGGGCGCATTAACGACCATATTAACCGCGGCAATTTAGAACTTTCCGGCGTAAAAATTGCGGTCTGGGACGAAGCGGACAGAATGCTTGAAATAGGTTTCATGCACCAGATTGAAAAAATTATCAGCCACCTTCCGTCTAAAAAACAGACTTTAATGTTTTCCGCCACTTTGCCAAAACGCATTTTGCAGCTGGCGGGGAAATATATGGTTAACCCCGTCCGCATAGCGGTTGACCCTGAAAACGCCGTGGCGCAGGGCATTAAAGAAGAATTTTTCCGCGTGCCGCGCGAACAAAAATTTGAAAAATTAAAAAATATTCTCAAGACAAAAGGCGGCTCAACTTTGGTTTTTGCGCGGACGCACGGCAACGTTGACTGGATGACAAAAGCGCTGCAAAAAGAAGGCTTTAACGCGCGCGCTATCCACGGCGGTTTTACGCAGGCCAAGCGCAGCCGCGCCATACGCGAGTTCCGCGAAGAAAAATTTGACGTTCTTGTTGCCACGGACATTGCGGCGCGCGGCCTTGACATAACGCATATAGCTATTGTCATAAATTACGACCTGCCGCTCCACCCCGAAGATTACGTGCACCGCATAGGCCGCACAGCGCGCGCGGCGCGCGCCGGTCTTGCAATTTCTTTTATAAGCGACGGGGAAAAAGAGTTGTGGGAAGACATTGAGCAATTTCTAAAAGGTAAAGACGTTCCGCAGCGCCCTGCCGGAGCCGCGCATCATGCGCATAAAGAGCCTCGGCCAGCGCCGCGGGCGGAAAAAACTTTTGCGGAAAAACGGCGCGGACACAGGCAGGAAGAACATAAACGCGGCGGCAAAAAATTTAAACGCGCCAAGAATTTTAAATTAAAAGGCCGCGAAAGCGTCAAAAATAAATCCAAAAAATTTAACTCAAAATTTTTCAGGAGATAAATGTGGATACGCTTAAGAACTTAATCATCGTAGGCAGCGGCGGTTTTCTTGGCTCCGCGCTGCGCTACTGCGTGTCATTGCTTTTTATACGTCCGGGGATGATGCAATTTCCGGCGGCGACGCTGGCAGTCAACGCGTCAGGCTCTCTGCTGATAGGTTTTTTGGCCGTCGCGCTGCGGGACGCGCATGAAATGTGGCGGCTGCTGTTCATCGTCGGTATTTTGGGCGGTTTTACAACGTTTTCTTCTTTCTCGCACGAAACGCTGGTACTGTTTAATAATAACCAGGTTTTCCACGCCGCGCTCAACGTGCTGCTCAACATAACTGTCTGCCTGGCCTGCGTTTACGCGGGATTTCGCCTGGCAAAAGTTGTTATCTGAATTTGTATAATATCAATATGCGCCTGTAGCTCAACTGGATAGAGCAGGTCCGTCCTAAGGACAAGGTTGTAGGTTCAACTCCTATCGGGCGCGTAAATTTTTAAATGGAGCCGCTTATAAGCGGCTCCATTTAAAAATTTACG
>JAIRUU010000066.1 GCA_031254225.1 Candidatus Elusimicrobium euhamitermitis | reverse complement strand
ATAAAATTTTGGCCGAGGAGGGAATTCCTGTTTACACACAGGCGCTGGCCGGCAAAAAAATATTTTTAATGCCGGGCGAGACGCCGCCCGCCGTTGCCAAAGAACAAAACGCGCAGATTAAAAATCTGCTTGCGTCCGGCAACGTTGAAATAAGCGTAAAAGAATATCAGTATATTACGGAAAAAACTCTTTGCTCCGAAGATACTTTAAAAAAATACGCTGGCGTAAATATTATAACAGCAGGCAGCGCCATACGCCGTTTTGTAATGGACCCGGACGCGCAAAAACCGCCCGTCATCATTCCCGACCCGCGCTTTTTCCCGTTTTATTACGCCATGACTTACCGCGCGCAAAACGCGCCGAATTACCAGCCGGCTTATGACAATTTCTTCGGCACCGGCTCCGCCGCGGACATTACTTTGTGCGATAAAAAAACAGGGCTTCTTAACAAGAAATAATTTATGACAGAGTTTAAAAATTTTCTGTCTTTTGAAAGACAGTTGTCAAAAAACACCGTCGCAGCTTATATGCGCGACGTTAAGGAGTTTCTTGATTTCTGCCTTCAGACTAATACCGCGCCCGCGGCGGCGACGACTGATTTTATGGACGAATTTATTTATTATCTGAAAAACAAAAAATTGTCCCCCAAATCAGTTTTCAGAAAAACAGAAGCCGTTAAAAATTATTTTAAATTTTTAATTATCGGCGGCGAGATTAAACAGGACCCGTGCCGCTTTCTGGCTTCCCCCAAATTAACACAGAAAATCCCGCGGCAGCTGAGCAAAGAAGAAGTGAACAGGCTGCTGACGTTCCCCGCGCAAAGTTTTACGGAGCACCGCACCGTCGCGATTCTGGAAATGTTTTATGCAACGGGACTGCGCGTGAGCGAGCTTACCCGCCTGCGTCTTGAAAACGTAAACCTGACGGACCGCTGGGTTTTGGCCTACGGCAAAGGCGCAAAACAGCGCATTGTGCCCATACATGAGAATGCGGTAAAAACTCTTGAAAAATATCTGGTTTTAAGAGAGCGCGAACTGCGCGGGGAAAGCGCGGCGTCAGAAATTTTTATTAACCGCGGCGGCGGAAAATTAAGCAGAATTACCGTCTGGAAAGATATTTCCGAGCTTGGCAAACTGGCGGGCATAGAGCGGCCGCTTTACCCTCACCTGCTGCGCCATACTTTTGCGACACACATGCTCACGGGCGGGGCTGATTTGAGAAGCGTGCAGGAAATGCTGGGCCATGCTAATTTGCAGACCACGCAGATTTATACGCACCTTGACGTTGCGGATTTAAAAGAAAAACACAAAAAATTCCACCCGCGCTCAAAAAATTAGGCCCTTTTTGGGCCTTGGCGTTTTTTAAAAAACTTTTATATTTTAAACAGGGAGGCAAGGGAGAGGGTTTTTTGCAAAACCTTTTTTAAAGCCAGTTGGCTAGCCTCCCGCCATTTTAAAAAACCCCGCCGCCGGATTAAAATCCTGCGGCGGGGTTATTTTGGTTACTGAAAATATTACAGTTTGTTCTTAAGCAATTTTGTGCTTCAACTGAAGCTTACCCCTCACCCCAACCCCTCTCCCGCAGGGGGCGAGGGGAAAGACAGTAAGACTGCTTGACAATGCCGTTTTGTTGTTCCGCTGTTAAGTTGTTCGTAAGAAAAATTTCACAGGATTTTGAGATGATTTTTTATTTTCTTCGGGCCGAACAAGTACTTAAGGCGAAGCGTACGGCGAGGCCCGAAAAAATAAAAAAGCGTCCAAAAGCCGAAGAAATTTTTCAACAATCAGCCAAGCGAACGAAGTGAGCGAAACAAGAGAAGTGCGAAGCACCCAGCCGCAGGCGTTGTGAAATAAATGTGATTCTTTAGAAAAATCACTCCTTTACGTCAGTTTTTCCCAAACTCCTTAGCCACAAACTCCGCAGTATCTTTTTTTATTTCTTTCCTCATCAGCCATATAGACCATATGTTTGGCAACGTCATAAACGTCGTAACCAGCACGGCCAACCCCCACATAAAAGGCACACTCTTCCCTGCCGCGGACGCCGCCACTTCGCTTGACGGAATAAATAAATGCAAACTAAACTTTGACCCCAGCGCCGCGCCGCCAAACAACGCCAGCAGCCAGATAATCCTAAAAGGCAAAACCCATTTTGCGCTTTCCAAAAACTGTATAACTTTCTCGCCATAATAATACCAGCCCACCGTCGTGGTAAAAGCAAACAGGGAAAGAGAGAAAATCAGCATGGGCGTGCCGGCGTACGGCAGCGTGTCAAAAGCCTGGTGCGCCAAATTGCCGCCGTAAAGCGCGGGATTATTTATATCGCCCGCCAAAATTATCACAAGGCCCGTCATAATGCAGATAACCGTAGTCCAAAAAACCGCGGTCGCGGAAATAAAAGCCTGGCGGACCGGACTATCCGTAATCGCGGCAGCCGTTCCTATTGACGCGCTGCCGAGCGCGGCCTCCGTCGCAAAAACGCTGCGCGAAACGCCCGCGCGCGCCGCGCCCATCATTGCGTTAAACATTCCCATAATACCCGCGCCCAACACTCCGCCCGCCGCGGCTTTGCCGGTAAAAGCGCTTTTTATGATAAGAATGCAGGCGGCCGGCACGCCTTTGATATGTATTCCGATAATTACAAGCGCGGCCAGAATATAAACGCCGCCTTTTAACGGCGTGGTGGCTTCTGAAAATTTTGCCACGCGGTGCACGCCGCCGAAAATAACCGCGCCCGTAATGGCCGCCAAAACTATTCCGACAAGCCAAGGGTTAATGTTATAGCTTGAACGCAGCACGTCTGCTATAGAATTAGACTGCAGCGCGTTGCCTCCGGTAAGAGCCATGAACAGCGCGGATATTGAAAACATCACGGCAAGCGGTCTGTTTTTTAAAACGTTTTGCATGACGTACATGGGGCCGCCGACGTATTCCCCGTCTTTCTGCACGCGGTATTTGATGCCGAGCAGGCACTCCCCGTACTTTGTCGCAAAACCGAAAATGCTGGCAAACACCATCCAGAAAACCGCGCCCGGGCCGCCTTCAACAACGGCCGTTGTCATGCCCAGAATGCTGCCTGTGCCGACGTTGGCCGCTATGTTTATGGCAAGCGCCGCAAACGCGCTGACTTCGCCTTTCCCTTTTCCGCCGGAGATAGACATTTTTATGGCTTTAAACAAATATTTTTGTATAAAACCCAGATTAAAAGTCAGATATATGCCAAGGCCGAAAATTACCAGTACCATGGGCAAGCCCCAGACATAGGAATTAAAAGTGTCAACTATTTTAAATAATAAATCCATCGTATTACTCCGTTATATGAGTGATTTTCCTGGAAAATCACATTTATTTAACAACGCCTGACAGCTGAAGCGCCCGCCTACGCTGCGCTACGGCGCGGCCAAGGCTCCGCGTTCGTTTACTGTGTCGCTCACTTCGTTCGCTCGGCTGTTTGATGAAAAATTCCTTCGGCTTTTGGACGCTTTTCAATTTTTCCGGCCCTCGCCGTATGCTTCGCCTTATATAC
>JAIRUU010000033.1 GCA_031254225.1 Candidatus Elusimicrobium euhamitermitis | reverse complement strand
CGTAACCAAAATACCGCCGTAACCAAAGAAGTTATAAAAAATATTAAGCCTGTATTCTCTTCCGGTATATAGAGAGAGCAGCCACGTAAAAAACAAAACAGCCGTAAAAATAAAAAAAGCCGCGTCAATTTTATTATATTGCGCGCGGCCGAAATTGCAAAGATAAAAAACAAAAAGCGAAATATTTAAAATTATTATCTGCGCCTGAAAAGGATTTAAAGTCAGGTCAGTAAAAAATAACAACGGGCTTACAAGAGCGCAGAAAAGCGACGCGCCGGCGGCAAAATTTAAAATCTTATTTCGCATATTTTGCGACCTTTTCACGGCGGGCCCGCAGCTCCTGATTATTTTTATTAACCGCCAGATAGCGCGGGTCTTTTACGGCGGGAGGACCGGCTTCATACGCGTCCAGCCAATTTGACGCCGCCTTATAATCCCCGTGCGCAAGGGCCATGTCGGACAAATAAAAATAAGTGTCCGCGTTTACGGGATCCAGCGCCAGCGAAGCTTCAAATTCTTTTTCCGCCATATCAAAATATTTTAAATATTGCAAAGCGCCGCCCCTGTCATTATTGTAATAGAAACCGAGCGCGGCTTTTAAAAACAATTCCCCGCGGTGGTGGCGGAGCATAGGCTCATAAGGCGCAATGCGCAAAACCGCGTCATAATCCTGCAGCGCGCGGTCAAAATCATTTCTTTGAACATTATCCGCGTCCCCGTCGGAAGGATTATAACTTTTATATTCCTGCCACCTGTTTAAAGCCATACCAGCGCGGAAACTTAAAACTTCTTTGTCCAAAGGATCAGCCTGAAATGATTTATTATAAAAGCCGAGCGCCGCGTCCCAATTTTGCTGCTTGGCAAAATAATTTGCCATGCTCGTATAAAAATCCGCCCGCAAAAACTGCTGCGCGGCTAAAAAAAACGGCAGAGAGAGCAAAATAAATATGACGGCCCAAACGCTTTTTGTAAAGCGCAGTATTTTGAAATAAATATAAATAATCCCGCCGCAGACGGCAAGCGCCGTGCCCCACGCAACCAGGCGCAGCAGGCCGCGGCCTAAAGTATAATTCTCGTCAAAACTTCCCGCGACTTCGTTAAAAGTATAAATTATATAACCAAGCGTCAGAACAACAACGCAAAAAACGGCAAATTTAAAAATATTAAACCACACGCCTTTATTTTTTAATTCCCTGTTCTGCGGCGCGGGACCGTCATAACATTGCACTAAAACAAGTCCCGTTAAAAGCGCAAAAATAAAACCGCCGGACACAAGCCGCATGCTTATGTCAAAAAAATTATGCGCCAAAACCGCGGAGGCCGCCGAAGTAAAACCCAGCAGAATATAATTATCCCCGCCTGCCTTCATTTTGCTGCGGGCGGTTATAAAAAGATATATGACAAGCCACAAAAATATTGACAGACCTATAATGCCGTTGTCGGAGAGAATTTCCAAATATTCGTTTTCGGCGTGCTGCGTTTCAACGTTATGCAGATTTTCAATATAAAAAATCTCCGGCCGTTTGAACTGCGGATAAAGCGCGGCAAAGCTGCCCGCGCCGTTGCCCGTTAACGGCGCGGACATCGCCATATTCCACGCGCCGCGCCAGGTTACCAAACGGAAATCAACGGACTGCATTCTTTTAAAAGAAAAAACTGCCGTCAGCAAAACTGCCGCCGCGGCCGCGGTTATCACGGCGGCGTTTATAAACTTTGAATATTTTTTTACGGCTGAGGAAAATGAAGAATATAAAAAAATAAAAAATATTCCGGCAGCGGCAAACGCTAGCCACGCGCCTTTTGACTCCGTAAAATACAAATTAATTGCGCCGGCGGCAAGCAGAAATAAATATTTTTTTTCAAAATTTTTAAGATATGCGGCAAGTATTATAAATATTGAGCATATTATAAAATCAGCAAAAAAGTTAGGATTTGCATGGGTCCCGAAAACGCGCATGCCGAAAAACCCGCGCCACGGCATAATGTCCAAACCTGGCAGCAAATATAAATCCGCCGCCTGAACTAAACCGTAGGCAAAACATAAAGCCGCGGTTATGATAAAAAATCTATTAATTATAACAACGCCGTCTTTGTCAACGGAAAAAAATAAAATAAGCGGCGTAAGCGCGAAAATTAAACTTTTTATAAATTCCTGCGCTGTAGCCGCTTTAAACGGATTAAATAAAAAAGAAGCGGCCAGCCAGACGGCAAAAACTATAAAAGGCAGCGCGTAAATTATTTTTTGGCGCGTGATATTGCCTTTTAAAGTAACCTGTAAAACCGCCAGCAGCGTAAGCAGACTCGCAAAAACTACTAGGGTAAAAACTGTTTTTACCGCAGCGCTGTCATAAGTCCTTACATAAAAAGAAACGGACACTAGCATAACGCCGGCGCCGGCGCAGTAAGCGGCCGCGCGCCGTAAAAAAGCGGCAAGAGAAAACTCCGCCGCGGCGGGTTTAGCGTTTTTTTTCATGCTTGGCAACCGTCAAAAAATCATCAATCAGATAAGTTTTTAAAGCTTCAAGACTGAAAAGCAGGGCAACCATAATGTACTGCAAAAAAGTACTTT
>JAIRUU010000035.1 GCA_031254225.1 Candidatus Elusimicrobium euhamitermitis | reverse complement strand
CCTGCTCAATCAGTTCAAAATGTATTTCCCAGCGGTTGGAGCCCTCGGGCTTGGTTATATACCCTTTCATTTCAAGCACGCTTAAAATGTTGGTGGCCCGCGCGCTGGAGCCGAAATTCGCTTTCAATAAATCCTGCGACACGCGGCGGCGTTCCAGTATTAACGTCAACGCCTGTATTAATTCCTCGGGACTCGCGCCCAAACCTTCCTCCGGCCTGCCGCCCTGGACGGCCGCGTCCGCAAAAATCTGCTGCGGATAATCCGGCCCGCCCTGGCCGCGCAGGAAATCAGCCACGGCCGCTATTTCGCTCTCGGAAACATACGCGCCCTGTATGCGGTTCGGCTTTTGGTCTGACGTACCCTGATACAACATATCGCCTTTGCCGAGCAGCGCGTCCGCGCCCAGAGAATCCAAAATAACGCGGGAATCAGTTTTTGAAGCCACCTGCAGCGCAATGCGCGAGGGCAAGTTTGCCTTAATCACGCCGGTAATGACGTTTACCGACGGGCGCTGCGTGCACAATACCAAATGTATGCCGACGGCGCGCGCCATCTGCGCGAGCCGCTGTATGGAATCTTCTATAGCGGCTCTGGTCTGCAGCATCAAATCCGCCAGTTCGTCTATTACCACGACGACGTAAAACATTTTTTCTTCATTATGTTCCGCCGCCCATTTATTGTAGCCGTCAATATTTTTTACTTTGGCAAGCTCCATTATTTTGGTGCGCTTTTCCATTACTTTAACCAAAGTCTGCAAACTTTTTACCGCACCCTGCGCGTCGGTAATAACGCTGACGTCTTCGCAATTCGTCTTGGGGTCGTATAAATGCGGAATGCCTTCGTAGAGCGTCAGCTCAAGGCGTTTGGGGTCTATCATCAAAAATTTAACTTCGTCCGGTTTTGATTTGTATAAAACGGACATTATTATAGTATGCAGACAAATGCTTTTGCCGGAATTCGTCGCGCCCGCGATAAGCAGATGCGGCGTTTTTTCAAGCGCGGTCGTAGCGGGCAGCCCGTCGGCGTAGCGGCCCAGCGCTATTGGCATTACCGCGCGCGCGCCGGTAAAAACAGGGTCCTGCAAAATTTCGCGTATGGTAACCATCATGGGTTTTTCGTTGGGGATTTCAAAACCTATGGCGTCTTTGCCGGGAATGGGCGCTTCCACGCGTATGCCGCGCGCTTTCATGGCAAGCGCGATGTCGTTGGAAATAGCCACGATATTGCTTATGCGCACGCCCGGGTCCGGCTTGATTTCATAACGGGTGACGACGGGGCCTGGGGACACGCCGGTCACAGTCGCGCCTATTTCAAAATTTTTAAGCGTGCTTTCAAGAAGAGCGGTGGCCTGCGCTATTTCTTCGTCCGAAGGGCCTAAAACGCCTTCATTTTTAGGCAGGCTCAGAAGCTCTAAAGACGGCAGTTTAAAATTTGCTATATCTAATTTTTTATCAGTCTTTTCCGGCGCTTCAGAAGAGGGTTTAGGTTTTTCAGACGTGTCGTAAGGCTTGGGCGCGCGGATAATTTCCGCAACGGGGCGTCGTATTTCAGGTTTGGAACGCAGGGGGACGTCCTCTTTTAAAGACAAAGATTTGGCGGAATGGTCAATAACTTCTTCTTCCTTGTCCGCCTGTTCAAGTTTGGTTTTAAGTTCGGCGCGGGCGTCGTTCCATGTCTCATAATCCTGCTTTAAAATATTAAAAATATAGTGAAAGGTGCTCAGCCACGGTATGGCGAACAAAATATGCACGCCGGTAAATAAAGCAGCCAGCAAAAATAACGCCGCCCCGGCCGTACCGACGAGATTATGTAAAAAATCAAAACATTTAAGCCCCACTGCGCCGCCGGCAATAGCCGACCCTTTAAAAATATTGCGGAACGCGGACAATATGCCCGACGCCGCGGCCAGCGATATGCCCATGCCCGTCAAAAACATAAAAATATTTACGGATTTATTTTTAACGCTGCGCACCAGCCAGTAGAAAAAAAACAAAGGCACCAGATACGCCGCGTGGCCGAGGTATGAAAAGAAAAAACCGGCAACTTTCTCGCCGTAGGGCCCTTTTGAAATATCAAACCACTGTATTACAAAAAGCCACGCGCACAGCGCAAAAGCGCACGCCCAAAACAAAAATACAAGAACGCCCATGCCGCCGGAACTTTTTTTCTTTTTATTTTTCTTCTTATAAATGTAATAGCCTTTGTTAGCCATAGGGATATTCTAACATTTTGTATAAATTAATATAGCACCGTTCCGAATAAAACGGCGAAGAAGTGCATTATCGTGCCGGCAAGCACGAATAAATGCCAGACGCCGTGGTAAAAAATTTTGTCTTTCCTAATATAAAAGTAACAGCCGGCGGAATAAAATAAACCGCCCAGCGCAATAAACGCCAGGCCGCCGACAGATATTTTTTCAACAAAATATTTGACGCAAAAAACAGAAATCCAGCCCATGCCCAGATATATCGCGGTGGAAAGTTTTTTATGTTTGCCGACGATGAATATGTCTTTTATAACGCCGCCCAGAGCAAGCGCCCAGATTATGCCGAACATCCACCAGCCCAGCCGCCCGCGCAGATTTACAAGCAGAAACGGCGTGTATGTGCCGGCTATGAGAATATAAATTGAAATATGGTCAAAAATCCTGAGCCTGCGTTTTGCGGCCGGATTTACTACCACGTGGTACAGCGTGGAGGCTATATAAAGCGTAATCATGGACGCGCAGAATATTGATACGGAAACTATTTTCCAAGGGTCGCCCGTCAGGGCCGCCAGCGTTATAAGACTGCCGGACCCCAGGCAAATCAGCATGGAGCCTATCCAATGCGTGAGGGTGTGCATGAGCTCTTCGCTCGGGCTGTAAGGCTTATGAGATATTATATCGGACATAATTTATTATATAATGAAGTAATACAGATTGTAAAATACAACAGGAGTAAAAAATGGCAAAAAAAATTGTAAAAAAGACCGCGCCCCAAAAAGCGGCCGTTAAGAAAAGCGCAAAAAACGTTTACTATTTCGGAAGCGGAAAGGCTGACGGAAAGGGGTCAATGAAAGAACTTTTAGGCGGCAAAGGCGCAAACCTTGCCGAAATGGCCGGACTTATGAAACTGCCCGTTCCTCCGGGCTTCACAATTACCACAGAAGTCTGCACATACTACTGGGACAATAACAGAAAATATCCCTCCGCTTTAAAAACCGACGTTGAAGCTAATCTCAAAAAAGTTGAGAAGGAAACAGGCAAAATTTTCGGCTCCGCGGAAAATCCGCTGCTGCTCTCCGTGCGCTCCGGCGCGCGCGCTTCAATGCCCGGCATGATGGAAACAATTTTAAACGTCGGCCTCACGGAAAAAACAATACCCGGCATGATTGCCAAAACGCAGAACGAACGTTTTGTTTACGACGCTTACCGCCGCCTGATTATGATGTACTCCGACGTGGTTATGGAAAAGGCGGAAGGCATTGAGCCCGAAGACGGCAAAGGCATACGCAAAATTTTAGACGAAAAACTGGCTGAAGCCAAAAAGCAGAAAGGCGTAAAAGACGACACCGCCTTATCCGCCGCGGATTTGAAAAAACTCTGCGCGGAATTTAAAACCATCGTCAAACAGGTCCTCGGCAAAGAATTTCCGGACGAAGCTTCCGCCCAGCTTTGGGGCGCGGTGGGCGCGGTGTTTGCCAGCTGGAACGGCAAACGCGCTATCGCTTACAGAAACATTGAAAAAATCCCGCATGACTGGGGCACGGCCGTCAATGTGCAGTCAATGGTCTTCGGCAACATGGGGGACGACAGCGCGACGGGCGTCGCGTTTTCAAGAAACCCGGGCAACGGCGACGCGCATTTTTACGGCGAGTACCTTGTAAACGCGCAGGGAGAAGACGTTGTGGCCGGCATACGCACGCCGAGCCCCATGAACAAATGGTCAACCAACGCTCACTCGGAACACCTGCCCACTTTAGAGCAGGTCATGCCTAAAGTTTATAAAGAATTAGACGGCATACAGAAAAAACTTGAACAGCATTTCCATGATATGCTGGACATTGAATTTACCATTGAAAAGGGACGCCTGTGGATGCTGCAGTGCCGCGTAGGCAAACGCAACGGCACGGCCGCGGTTCAGATGGCCCTTGACATGCTTAAAGAAAAACTTATTGACCAGAAAGAAGCCGTGCTGCGCGTTTCCCCGTCCCAGCTTGACGAACTTTTGCACCCCGCTATTGACCCTAAGGCGGAAGCCGCGGCCAAAGTTATAGGCAAAGGCCTTCCCGCGGGCCCGGGCGGAGCTTCCGGCAAAGTAGTATTTACGTCAGAAGCGGCCATGGCGCTTAAAGCCAAAGGCGAAAAAGCTATTTTGGTAAGAGAAGAAACAAACCCCGAAGACGTTGAAGGCATGAGAGCGGCGGAAGCGATACTCACGCAGCGCGGCGGCATGACGTCCCACGCGGCGCTGGTCGCGCGCGGCTGGGGCAAATGCTGCATAGTGGGCTGCGGCGAACTGCATATTGATTTTAACGCCAAAACAGCGTCTCTCGGCGGCGTAACTTTAAAAGAGGGCGATTTTGTCACTCTTAACGGCACCAAAGGTTATGTTTACCAAGACAAATTAAATATGTTGGAAGCCGGCGAAGGCAATAATAATTTAACCGCCTTCCTTAACTTATGCGACAAAATCAAACGCCTTGACGTGCGTACCAACGCCGACACTCCGGCGGACGCGCAGAGGGCGAGAAAATTCGGCGCAAAAGGCATTGGTTTATTCCGCATAGAGCACATGTTCTACGGCGAGAATTCGGAAAAACCGCTGTTCATTTTACGCAAAATGATAGTTTCAAAAACAGAGGCCGAAAGAACGGCCGCCGTCAACGAACTGTTCCCGTTTATGAAAGCCGAAATAAAAGGAACAATGAAAGAAATGGAAGGCTACGGCGTGACAATCCGTCTTATGGACCCGCCGCTGCATGAATTTATCCCGCAGCACGAGGCCGCCAAAAAACAGGTGGCCGACGCGCTGGGAATAACCATGGAAGAGTTTGACGCGCGCTCCGCAGCTTTGCATGAATCTAACCCCATGATGGGCCACCGCGGCGTACGTCTGGGCATAACTTATCCGGAAATTACGGCAATGCAGGCCCGCGCTATTTTTGAGTCCGCGGCCGAACTTATTAAAGAAGGCGTTAAAGCCATGCCGGAAGTTATGATACCCGTCGTCTGTCATGAAAATGAGCTGAAAGACCAGAACGCTATTATTGAGAAAGTTTATAAGGACGTCGTGGCGGCGACCGGCGTTAAAAAACTGCCTTACTCCGTCGGCACTATGATAGAGATACCGCGCGCGGCTATTATGGCGCACAAAATAGCGGAGTATGCGGACTTTTTCTCATTCGGCACAAATGACCTTACGCAGATGACCTTTGGTTTTTCAAGGGACGACATCGGCGGGTTTATGGGCGCGTATCTTGAAAAAGGCGTACTCAAAAACGACCCTTTCCAGACGCTGGACCAGGACGGCGTCGGCCACCTTATACGCCACGGCGTTAAAGGCGGACGCAGCGTTAAGCCGCATCT
>JAIRUU010000030.1 GCA_031254225.1 Candidatus Elusimicrobium euhamitermitis | reverse complement strand
CCGCAAAAGTATTTAAGGCTTTGTGCGACGCAAACCGCCTCCAGATAATTGATATTTTGCGCGGCGGCGAAGAGTGCGCCTGCAAACTGCTTGACGCCCTTAATATCGGACAGTCCACGCTTTCACACCATATGAAAATCCTGTGCGAGAGCGGCATAGTTGCAGGAAGGCGCAACGGCAAGTGGATGTTCTATTCCATTGATCCCAAAGAGACTAAAAAAGCGAAAAAACTATTGCTTGAGTTAACAAAAATTAAAACTTCCCAAAAAAAATACTCCGGCTGCAATTAAATTTTTTTGGGTAAACATATTGATAAATTTAGATGTATAAATAAGACAAAGGAGTATTATAAAATGAAAAATATCAATATTGATTTTCTATATCTGGACCTTAATACCTGCGAGCGGTGCATCGCGACAGGCGGCACATTGGACGAGGCGCTAAATTTGTTAACCCCGCTATTTAAAGCGACGGATTTCTCTGTTACCGTCAATAAAATAAATGTTACAACCAAGGAACTGGCTGAAAAATATCATTTTATCAGTTCCCCGACAATCCGCGTAAACGGCGCGGATATATCAACGGAACTAGCAGAAAACGATTGTACGGATTGCGGTGATTTAGCCGGATGCAGCGTTGGCTGCCGCGCGTTTGTCTATAACGGCAAAACGTACGAACAGCCGCCAACCGCTATAATTATTGACGGTATCCTGCGCGTACTTTACGGGCAAACACAGGCTGACAATAAACCTTATATATTACCGGAAAATTTAAAGAAATTCTTTAAAGGGAGAAAAATTATGAAGAAAATGTCTGTTTATGAGCCGGCCATGTGCTGCCCCACCGGACTTTGCGGCGTTGGCGTTGACCCTGAACTGCTGCGGATTTCCACGGTTTTGGACACGCTGAAAAAGAACGGTATAAACGTTGAGCGTTATAATCTTACCAGTTTTCCGCAAGAGTTTGTCAAGAATGAAACGGTCAACAAGCGCATAGCGGACGAAGGTGTTGAAGTGCTGCCCATTATCATTGTAGACGGGAAAATAGTTATGACAAAACGCTATCCGAAAAACGACGAATTCATAAAACTGCTTGACCTGCCCAAAGGAATTTTAACTGAAGACGCGCCTGCAAAACCGAAAAAACCCTCTTGCGGCTGCGGCGATAACGGATGTTGCTAATGAAACCGTTTGATATAAGCCAAATAGCTTTAACAAAATATCTGTTTTTCACAGGCAAGGGCGGCGTGGGTAAAACCTCTGTCGCCTGCGCTGCGGCGGTCACGCTGGCTGATAACGGTAAAAAAATATTGCTTGTCAGCACCGACCCGGCTTCCAACCTGCAAGACGTTTTTAATACCGCGCTGACAAATAAAGGAAAACCTGTTAACGGCGTTCACGGGCTTCTGGTCGCCAATCTAGACCCGATTCAGGCGGGGGCGGAATACCGCGAAAGCGTCGTGGAGCCTTATCGCGGCAAGCTGCCTGAAAGCGTGATTAAAAATATGGAGGAACAGCTTTCCGGCTCCTGCACCGTGGAAATTGCGGCTTTCAACGAATTTTCAAATTTTATCACGGATAAACAGGCGCAGGCCGAATATGACCATATTATTTTTGATACTGCGCCGACGGGCCACACGCTGCGGATGCTTCAGCTGCCGTCGGCGTGGAGTAACTTTATCAGCGAAAACACGCACGGCGCGTCATGTTTAGGCCAGCTGTCGGGATTAGAAACGCGTAAGGATGTTTATAAACAAGCCGTCAAAACTCTTGCCGACGGCAGCATGACAACTTTAATCCTTGTTTCCCGTCCAGAAAAATCTCCGCTCAAAGAAGCGGAACGGGCATCCAAAGAGCTTTCTTGTCTAGGCGTTCACAATCAGATTCTTGTCATAAACGGCGTATTCTCAACATTTGACGACGGCGTTTCCGAAAGTTTGTATAAAAAGCAGCAAAAGGCCCTTGCCGATATTCCGTCGGGGCTGAAAAATATTACAAGTTACACCGTGCCGCTCCGCGCCTACAATATTACGGGAATGGAAAACGTGCGTAATCTGTTGGTGCGGGACAATTTAGAACAAAGCGGTAAAAAACTTCACGCCGCAGAACTTCCTAAACTCGGCAAGGTTATTGACGATTTGCACAACAGCAATAAAAAAGTAATTTTTACTATGGGCAAGGGCGGCGTCGGCAAAACGTCAATTGCCGCCACAGTCGCGCTAGGCCTGTCCGCCAAAGGCAAAAAAGTTCATCTGACTACGACGGACCCCGCCGCCCACCTCAAATTTGTTATAGACGAAAACAGCGGCGTTACTACAAGCCATATTGACGAAAAAGCCGAATTGAAACGCTATCAGGAAGAAGTGCTCGCTAAAGCGCGGGAAACTATGTCCGCCGACGATATCGCCTATGTTGAGGAAGATTTGCGTTCCCCCTGCACGCAGGAAATAGCCGTGTTCCGCGCATTCGCGGAAGTCGTTGACAGGTCAGAGCGGGAGGCAGTCGTCATTGACACCGCGCCTACGGGTCACACGCTGCTTTTGCTTGACGCCACACAAAGCTATCACAAAGAAGTCAAGCGCACGCAGGGCGATATTCCCGAATCGGTTAAAAAACTTTTGCCCCGTCTTCGCAACGCAGACGAAACGTCCGTTATAATTGTAACGCTCGCGGAAACAACGCCTGTCTATGAGTCTATGCGTTTGGAGGAAGATTTGAAACGCGCAGGGATTACGGCGAAGTGGTGGGTAATAAATTCCTCATTTTACGCTACGGCAACAACTAATAAACTTCTGAAAGCCAAAGCCGCGCATGAAATTGAATGGATTAATAAAGTAGATGAAGTATCATACGGCAACTTCGCCGTTATCAAATGGAGCGCGGAAGATATTAAAGGCGGCAAACTGCTTATATAAAGGAAATTTTATTTAAAAATATGAACAATATAAAAATGAAGTTTTTAGACAAATACTTAACGCTGTGGATATTTGCGGCCATGGCGCTGGGCATTTTGCTCGGTTATTTTATACCCGGAATTCAAAGCGCAATGGACAAAGTTTCCGTCGGTACAACGAATATCCCGATAGCCGTCGGGCTCATATTCATGATGTACCCGCCGCTTGCAAAAGTTAAGTACGAAGAACTGCCGGTAATTTTTAAAAATAAAAAACTGCTTTCGCTCTCCCTGCTGCTTAACTGGGTTATCGGCCCGCTGCTTATGTTCCTTCTGGCCGTCACGTTTTTATCCGGCAATTATGAGTATATGCTCGGCCTCATAATAATCGGTCTGGCGCGGTGCATTGCCATGGTTATTGTGTGGAATTCTTTGGCGGGCGGCGACCCGGAATACGCCGCCGGCCTTGTGGCTTTTAACAGTATTTTTCAGGTAATTTTCTTTACGGTTTACGCAGGGTTTTTTATAACGTTTTTGCTTCCGGTTTTCGGGTTTAAAGGGCAGGATATCAGCGTTAATACCGCCATGATAGCCAAAAGCGTTTTCATATATCTCGGCATTCCGTTTTTGGCTGGCATGCTGACAAGATTCGTCGCGTTAAAAACTAAAGGAGAAGCTTGGTACGTTACAAAATTTCTTCCTAAAATAAGCCCTGTAACGTTAATCGCGCTTTTATTTACTATTCTTGTAATGTTTTCCATACAGGGCAAACAGATAGCAGGGCAGCCGTTTGACATTATTAAAATAGCCGCGCCGCTGTGCATTTATTTTATCGTAATGTTTACAGGCGGTTTTTTCTTAAGTAAAAAATTGGGCGCGGATTATCCTAAAGCGGTCGCAATATCTTTTACCGCGGCAGGGAATAATTTTGAGCTTGCCATAGCCGTCGCCATAACTGTGTTCGGCATCGCCTCAAAAATTGCTTTTGCCGCGGTCATAGGCCCTTTGGTTGAAGTGCCGGTGCTGATAAGTCTGGTAAATCTGGCTTATTACTTTAAAAAGAAATTTTACGGCAAAAGAAATTAATAAAAAACCCTCTGTAAAACAGAGGGTTTTTTATTTAAACTCAGCGTTCCCGCAGCGCGCCTTTAGGGCAAAAGTTTATGCATTTTTTACATTTAACGCATTTGCTCTGGTCTATCGCGGGCAGACCGATGCCCGCCTGTGAAATCGCGTTTACCGGGCAGACGTTAATAGCGGGACAGCGGTGGTTCTGAGGGCATAAATTTTTATCAACCGTTATCATATTATTTCCTGACCAGCACAACCTCATGAGGAAAATTCAGGTGTTTGCCGACCTTGCAGTATTCCACCGTGTGTTTCAAACCGCCTTCGCGCTCCGCCGGAAAATTATGCGGAACGGTAACTATAATTTTGGCGCTGCTTACCAAACCTTCTTTATTAAAAACAGGATCCAAATCAACGCTGACTCCTTCTCTGCTTATGCCGTACTTGTCCAGATAAAAAAGCGCGAACACGGCGGTGCACGCCGCGAAAGAAGCTAAAAATAATTGAAAAGGATTCGGCGCGGTATTATCCCCGTCCGGCTGGTCCGTGCGCACTTTAAAGCCGCCGACCTCCGTATCTATTTTCATATTTCCGGCATATTTTGTTTTTATCATACTTTCTGCCTCCTATTTAATAACTTTGACGGAACAAACGGTTTTACATTTCCCGCAAAATACGCAGTTTAAATGCGTTATACGCCCCCCTTTAAAACCGCTTGGCCGAATTTTTGTAGGACAAACTTTGTTGCACTTCCCGCAGCTTGCGCACGCGCCGCCGACGCGCAAAAGTTTGTTTTTCCGCCTCAGCAGTCCCTCTATCGTTCCTACCGGGCAAATCATGCACCACGCTCTCTCGTTTATAAAAAACGCGAGCGCAACGCCTATTAACGTCGTAACCAGGCACATTTGCCAAAATAAAACCGGCAGCTGCGAATAATCGCTCATCATATATAATTTAAAAAAGAAAACCGCTGAAAATACCGCCAAAACAGTTATTTTTAACGGCAGGCCGTGGACAAAAGCCGGCGCGGATTTTTTTTTGGATATTTTTGAAACGAAAACATCCAAAAACGCGCCTCTCGGGCACAGGTGCCCGCAGACAAACCTGTTGCCCAGTATAATAACGCCGGCAATACCGGCCAATATAGCCGCCGGCACAATCCAGTCCAAAACGCTGTATTTCCAGCCAAGCGCCAGAACAATTAAAGTAATTAAAGCCAAAACAAACCTGCCGGTATTTTTTTTAGACATGCAAAAACGCTCCGCGTAAATTTATATATGTTTCTCTTTACAGAAATCTATATCCATACTTTGTATTATTTTTACGGCTTCCGGACATTGGACTTTATAACAGATTTCAACCCCTTTCCTGTACCCTGTCACAACGCCCGCATTTTTTAAAATATTCAGATGCTGGGACACCGCCGGCTGCGCAATGCCAAGCCGCTCCGCCATGCCGCCGACGTTGCACATGCCCTTTTTTGACAGCCCGCACACTATTTTAAGCCGCACGGGATGGGCCAGCGCTTTTAAAATC
Source organism: Candidatus Elusimicrobium euhamitermitis (assembly GCA_031254225.1). Lineage (GTDB taxonomy): Bacteria > Elusimicrobiota > Elusimicrobia > Elusimicrobiales > Elusimicrobiaceae > Elusimicrobium > Elusimicrobium euhamitermitis. Next base: position 936 of record JAIRUU010000030.1, on the reverse strand, counting down.
GCGCAGTATCCCGTAATATTTAATTTTTGGGTTTTCATCGCCTCGTCCTTTAATATATTATTAAATCAATATATATTAATAAAAGCATATTGTCAACGCTTGCGTTTTCCCCCTTCTCTTTAATATAATTAAGTAGTAAGAACGCATGGCGGGAGCTTATATGATTTATACCTGGGACGAAAGCCTGGAAACCGGAAACGAAATTATTGACACCCAGCACAAGCAGCTTATAGAAGCGCTAAACGCGCTTATACTGGCCTACCAGGGCGGCAAAGGCACGGGCGAACTTCTCCGCACGCTGGATTTTTTATCCGCCTACGTAATACGCCACTTTACCGACGAAGAAGCGCTGCAAGTCCAGTATAATTATCCCGATTATCCCCGCCACCGCCTCTACCACAACGAGTTTCGCCGCACCATTGAAAAACTCTCCGCGGAAATAGCCGAAAAAGGCCCTACCGACGCGCTTATACTTGTAACCATAAAAACCGTGTCCGACTGGCTGATACACCATATAAAAAGCGACGATTTTAAACTCGCCGCTTATATAACTTCCGTCTCGGGAAAAAAATAATTATTTGTTTCAGTATGTCCCAGGGTCTTCAAAACCCATAAACCACGATATAACAAAACCGCTCGCGTAAGCAATAAAAATGCCGGCAAGATAAATAAGCGGCGCGGTGGTAAGCGGCGTTAAAGGAATGCCGGAAATGCCGCCGATAGCCGTCGCGCCCACGCCGAACTGCGCCACAAACCCTCCCCCTATACCGCCGCCGATACACGCCGCTATAAACGGCCTTCCCAAAGGCAGCGTCACGCCGTAAATCAGCGGCTCGCCTATGCCCAAAATGCCGACGGGCAAAGCGGAAGAAACGGCTTTTTTAAGTTTTATGTTTTTTGTTTTTAACAGCACGGCCAAAGCCGCGCCCACCTGCC
>JAIRUU010000122.1 GCA_031254225.1 Candidatus Elusimicrobium euhamitermitis | reverse complement strand
GAAGTGCTCGCGGCGCATAATTTATCCGCGTGGCTCGTGGGCGGCTGCGTGCGGGACGCGTACCTCGGCATTCCCACAAAAGATATTGACATTACCGTCTTGGAAAATCCCGCCCCGCTTGTAAATTTCTGCGTAAAAAAATATAAAGCGGAAGCGCGGAAATTTGACGCTTTCGGCACCTGGCGCGTACGGTTTAAAAACGGCTTGAAAATAGATTTTGTGACGGCGCGGCGCGAGGTTTACCCAAAGCCCGCGGCCCTTCCGCTCGTCGCGGCGGGCACGCTGAAAGAGGATTTGTTCAGACGGGATTTTACCGCAAACGCCTGGGCGGTGAGCTTAGCGCAAAAATATTTCGGCACGCCTTTTGACCCTTACGGCGCGCAAAAAGCTGTTGACGGGAAATATATAAAAATCCTCCACGCCAAAAGTTTTGAAGACGACCCTACGCGCATGTTCCGCGCCGTGCGTTTTGCGGGCCGGTTTAACTGGAAAATTGAAAAAGAAACAAGCCGCCTGCTCGCGCGGGCCGCGGAGCGGCGTTACCCGGAACTTTTGTCCCGAGCCCGCCTGCGCGCGGAACTCATTAAAATTTTAGAAGAAAAACGCGCGGGCGGAATTTTTAAATTAATGGAATTTTACGGGCTTGAAAAATTTTTTGACCCTGCGCTGCGCTGGACCGCGGCCGCGCAAAAAGCGTTGTCCGTCAACGCGCGCGCCGGCGTTTTGGAGGCGGGGGCGGGCGGAAAATTTTTTGAAAATCTTGAACTGCCGCTCAAAGATTTTTTGGAAATCAACGGCGCGCTTGAAATTTTGAAAACCGGACTTTCGCCTTTAAAAAAACTCACTAAAACCCAGACGGAAATTATAAAACTTTCCGCGCCGCGTCTGCCGCCCGCCGCCGTAAAACCCGCGTTTTTAACAGGCGGGGAAATTGCCGCGCGCGGTTTTAAAAACGAGCAGATTTCCGCCGCGCAAAAAACTCTGCGCGCGCTGCAGTACGCCGGAAAAATAAAAACCAAGGCCGCCGCGCTGCGCGTTTTGGCGGAACTCAAAAACGTATGAAGAATTTGAGCCGGCAAGCATAGCAATTCCGCCGGAAAAAGAGCCCGGAATATTTGCAAAAATCTATAATTTTTTTGACCCGCACCGCATAATGCCGCGGCATATAAAAATAAATATTCCGTCGGCCGCGGCAATGCTTGCGTCGTCCGGCGGGCTTTACTGGAGTCTGGCGAACGATAAATTAAACAATCTTTTTTTTCTTATCCAGTTTTTAAATATCGGCATACACGAGGCCGGGCATCCGGTTTTCGGTTTTTTGTTTTTCCATAATGAATTTATGACGTATATAGGCGGAGGTATGACGGAAATTCTGGTCCCGCTGCTGGCGTTTTTATTTTTTATACGGCGGGGGAAAGGGTGCCAGGCGTACGCGTGTTTTGCGTGGCTGGGCTTTAGTTTTTACAGCGTGGGGCATTACGCGCTGTCCGCCAGCCTGCCGGAAATAACTCTTTTAAACGCGGGGCCGGACAGCGTGTCTGACTGGGAATATCTGCACGAAGTTTTCGGCACGCTGAAATATGACGTGGCGATAGGACATGTGATGTACGCGGCCGGCGCAATGATTTTTGTTTTCGGCGTTTACGCGTTTATACGCAGCTTCCAAAGTTTCATGAAAGAGCCGCTTTATAAACAGAGGTAATGTTGAAACAGCATAGGCCGAATAAAATCAAAACTTCCCCCTAAAAGGGGGAATTCGGGATGAGATAGCTTTTCCATATTTACAAATAATCACTTGAATTTTTATTGATAATCATTATAATATAAGTAACGCAATTTGCATAAGCTCCGTGTTTGAGCGTGTTGCCAAAATGGTACACGGGTCATCAGGAGCACAAGTTTTTTATATGTATCTGCGGTCAGTATGAAAGTCTTTCCCCTCGCCCCATGCGGGAGAGGGGCAGGGGTGAGGGGTAGCGCAAGCAGGGGAAAAAATTAAAAAGCTGCGTCTAACGTATTAGACTGGAAAGGGGAAATAACTGTGAGCACCGTGAAAAGAAAAAAAGCCGCGAACTATATATCCTGCGACCCATTTCCCAAACACCGCGAAGCAGACGAGAGGATAAAGGAATTAAGCAAAGCGAAACGCAGCGGCATGACAAACGCGGAAAGCATATTGTGGTATAACTTAAGGAACAGATTTACAAGACATAAATTCAGAAGGCAGTTTTCAATAAACGACAAATATATAGTTGACTTTATATGTCTGGAAAAGAGACTGATAATAGAAGTGGACGGGGGGCAGCACAACGAGAGCAGGAAAGACAAAGAAAGAACGGGATATTTGGGAAGAGAGAATTTTAGGGTAATAAGGTTATGGAATAACGACATATATTTTAGGCTTAGTGCGAGTATGGAAATGATTTATAAAGAATTGGAAGGTATAGAGTAGATTGTTACAACAGAGTCTGGCATAGTAAAATACCACAGGGGAACAAATAAAAAAGCCTGTTTGGGCTACCCCTCACCCCTACCCCTCTCCCGCAAGGGGCGAGGGGAAAGGCAAAACCTCCTATCCATGAAAGAGAAAAAAAGGGGCGGGGAAAAAATCTGAAGACGGAGTACTAATTATGGCTTTTATAATAAAAAAGGGACCTGGCATTAAAAATATGGACCGCAAAACGGCATACGTCTGGGGCGCGTGCCTGTTGGTTTTTATATTCGTGCTTTTTGCGCTGTTTACCGTCATGGGCGGCAAGAGCGACGTTAAACCGGACGATTTTACCGGCATGAACCCCAAAGCCTTTGATCTTGCCCAGCTGCCTTTTGCCAACGACGCGGCCGAGAAAGAACTTTTGGATAAATATACGGACCTTGACGGCAACCTGCCGGAAAGCACCCTTTACTCCCCCGAGGAAAAAGAAGAACGCCAGGCGGCGGACGCTTTTTCCGGCATACCCACCGCGCCGGACGAAGAATATAAAGCCGCGGAAAAAGATATACCGGACACCAGCCCAGCAAGCCGCAATTACGGTTACGGCGGAGGCTCCGCGCGGCGCGCGAGCCCGACAATGGTCGGCCAGCTGCAGAGCGGCAGCATAGCAAGCGGCAGCGGCCTTGGCAGCCGCGGGACGACGTGGAGCCCTTCAAATATGTCTGACAGAAACAACGGTTACGGCAACGGCAAAATAGCAACCACCAAAGAAACCGTTGACAAACTTAAAAACAGCCAGACGGGCAGGTCGCTCCTGGGCATAGAAGGCGCGCTGGCGGACGCGTCCAAGAAAAACGCCGAAGGCGCGGCGCACGGTTTGGCCAAAGCTTACGCGCAGGGCAAAGACGTCTCGGCAATGGACGGCGACATGGAAAAAGCTTTAGCCGGCCTTGACGCGGGCAAAGGCGGCCTTATGGCCGGTAAAGCCGGCGGCGGCCCGTCGGCAAGCGACGTTGCAAAAGCTATTGAAAACGCCCCGAAAGAAAAACCTGCTGATAAAAAAGATAATAAAGAATGCAGCGGTTATTGGGATTGTCTGTGGAGAGACTCTCTTAAAAATTTAACCAACGGTTTGGTAGATATGGGCACTTCATGGCTTAAAAGTAAAACTATTGGAGATAATAATAGTTTTTCAAGTCAAATGAAAGGTTGTTTAAAGTTGCCTGGCGCAACTTGGGATAACTGTTCACAAGGGGTTTCTGGTTTCAAGGTTACAAATAGCAGTTCCAATTCAAATAACAGTACAAATACATCAAGTAACAATACTAATAATTCAAATAATAATAATGGATCGGGTGGATCAACACAACAAAGTAGAGCCATTAACGACATAAAAAATGGCACATATTAGATCATAATTTTTCAAGCGGTACTGTGGAGGCACCATTATGTTAGGCAGATTAATATTTAATAAATTAGGCATAGCGGTAAAAGAAGTTATTACCGGCGCGGGCGGGAGAGGAGTAAGCGCGCGCGGGTGAAAAGACGTCGGGAGAAGGATGTTTTAAGGCAGAAAATTGCTAAAATAATTTTATGAAAAAATCTCTGGCGCCGGTTGAAAA
>JAIRUU010000082.1 GCA_031254225.1 Candidatus Elusimicrobium euhamitermitis | reverse complement strand
TGCGGGGGCAGACTGTGTTGTCTTATGCTGCGCCGGACGCGGATACGTTGTAGGGCAATAGTATTGAAATTTTAGCTAACGCAGTACCGAAAGGCACCGTACAGACAATGTGTTTAACGCGGCGGCAGTAAAAAAATAAATTTTTTATAATTTTTCAGCGGGAGGTTTTTATGAATTTCAAGAAGGCTGTTTTTGCATTTTGCGCGGCCTCGGTTTTAGTTTTTACGGCGTTAAGGGCTGACGCGCAGTCTCCCGCTCCCGTTGTTGTTCCCGGGCCCAAAGTTTTGCCGGCGGCGGCGCAGGCGCAGGCGCCTGCCGTGGCTCCCGCTCCGGTAATAGCCTCGGCTCCGGCGTTGTCTTCCGCTCCAGCCATACAGAGCGCGCCGGCAACGCAAAGCGCGCCCGCCGTGCAGTCCGCGCCAAGAACCACACAGGTGCAGCCGTCGGGGAAAGCCCCTTATGTGCAGAACGCGCCGCAGCTTAATTCCGGCGGAGCGACGAACAGTTTATCTCGGGGCGCGCAGCAGCAGGGTGCTGATATGGGCGGCGGAAATATAATAGAAATTTCCGGCGGGCAGACAACGTCTGTTCCGCGCGGCACCGTGCTTATAACTATTGAAGGCGGGGACGACGAGGCTGCGGCTGTACCGCAGTCCCGCGCGGCAAAAGCCGCGGCGGCAAATAAAGCGGCGCAGGAAAAGGCCGTCGCAGGCCTTAAAGCGTGGGATAAAAAACTTGTCTCTTTAAAAACAGGTTTTGAACAAAGCAGTTCTTACGAAGGGACGGAAATTTCCAAATCTTCCGGCGTGTTATATTTTTCCAAACCAAATAAAATAAGACTTGAAAGTTTAAACGCCGCGGGCAAAGCGACGCAAATAACGCTGACGGACAAGAAAAAAATAAAAGTTTTTGACGCGGCCATGAAACCCGTTAAAACTTACGACTGGAAAGACTGGTTTGAAAGCCAGCCCAACAAAGCGTTTTTTGATTTCGGCAATTATTCCGCGCTGCTTGAAAATAACGACATTACAAATTTTCAGGACAACAAAGACGGCACCGTCACGCTGACGCTTGAACCTGAGGCGCGGGACCAGAAAATATTTATCACGCTTTCAACAAAAAATTATTTTCCCGTTGAAATTTCGCTCGCCGTTGACGGGCTGCTTACCGTGACCGCGCTTACCGACGCCGAAATTAACGGCGCACTCCCCGACGTTTTTAAAGGACTTTAAATGAGCAGAACGGAAATGACGCTTGCCAATAAAATCACATTATCGCGCGCCGCGCTTTCAATGGTAATGTTCTTCGGCATTTTGATGCCGGACTATTCCGCGCGTCTGCTGGCCACGCTTATTTTTATCCTCGCCGCGGCGACGGACTGGGTGGACGGCCGCATCGCGCGCGCCACAAACACTTACACGCCTTTCGGCGCGATAGTGGACCCTTTTGTGGACAAAATTCTCGTCGGCGCGGCGTTTTTCGCGTTTACAGCCATACCGCAGTTAAACGTGCCGGTCTGGGCGGTATTTTTGATTGTGCTGCGGGAGCTTACCGTCTCAACGCTGCGCGTGATAGCCGCGCTGGAAGGCTCGGTGCTGGCGGCGGAGAGATGGGGGAAATTTAAGACGGTGGTGCAGATGTCCACCGTCGGGCTTATCTTTTTAATTTTAAACGTTTACCATTTGTCGGTGCTGACCAAAGGCGGCCTGCAGAAATTTTTACAAATATTTTTCGGAACCATGCAAAATTTAGACTATGCCGCCTGCGTTATAACGGCGGTAATAACATGGGCCAGCATGTCTTCCTATTTGAATAAAAACTGGGGTATTTTACAAAAAGCCTGGAGTCTGCCGGTGAAAAAGAAATGAAAAATTTTTTTGATTTTTTGGCGTCCGGCTTCGGCGTCAGTTTGCTGCCGACGGCGATTTTGAAGAATAGAAAAAATACCGGCGCCGGTTTTTTGGGGACGCTTGTTGCGGTGCCGTTTGTTTTTATAATTCCCGCGCCGCCGGCGGCGCAAATTGTTACGACGGCCGCTTTTATATTTTTTGCCGTGTGGGTAACTTCAAAGGCGACGTTTGAAGGGGACGATAATCCTAAAATAGTTATTGACGAAACGGCCGGCTATTTTTGCGCCGTATGCCTGCTGCCGCGGACGTGGTCCGTGATGCTCGCCGCGTTTATAATGTTTAGGATTTTTGACACCCTCAAACCTTTCGGCATAAAAAAATTGGATAATATAAAGAACGCCTGGGGCGTTGTGTTGGACGACGTCGCCGGCGGCATACTCGCAAATATTTTAATACAGATTTATTTTTTAATTAAATAGGAGATTAAAATGGATTTTTCAAATATGTCTAACGTGTCGGAGTTATTAAGAGCCGGCGGGCCGGTGCTTATCATTCTTTTAATTCTTTCAATTTTTTCCATAGCGGTTATTCTGGAGCGTTTTTTTACTTTAAGAAAACAAATTTCAATGAGCCGCAAACTTATTAATTACGCCAAATTTCAACTTAAAAGCGGAAATATTACAAAAATCCAGGAAGCTCTGGGCCGCGATATCGCAAAAGGTACGCCGGCGGAAAGAATACTTTCCATAATTTTTAACAGCGGCAAAAAAGGCGTGCTGCTTGAGACTGCGGTTAACGACGCTATTGACTGGGAAATAACGCAGCTGCATAAAAAACTGCCCATACTCGCCACGCTCGGCAGCACTACGCCGTTTATAGGTTTGTTCGGCACCATACTGGGCGTTATGCGCGCGTTTTCCGATTTGGCGTCAATGTCCGCTGCGTCCGCCGGTCCGTCCGTAGTGGCAAAAGGCATTGCGGAGGCGCTGATTAATACCGCCGCCGGCCTGTTTGTCGCCGTGCCCGCCGTGGTGGCGTATAACTATTTTACTTCCCAGATTAACTATTTTGAGCGCGAACTTGAAAATATCGCGAGCGAGATTATAAATGCCTAGAAGAATAAAAAGAGAAGTCATGGGCGAGATTAACATGGTGCCTTTTATAGATATCGTGCTGATACTTCTCATCATTTTTATGGTGCTGACGCCCTTTCTTGTGCAGATGCAGCTTAACGTTGACCTGCCCAAATCAAACACCGTCAACGCCGTGGTGGAAGATGATTTAATAAGGATTGAGGTGCAGCGGGACGGCGTAATTACCGTAGCGGGAACTAACGTGCCGCTGACAGGACTGCAGAAAGAACTGACGCTCAGAATGGGCAAAGCTAAAAATAAAGCCATACTCGTGCAGGCTGATAAGGATGTGCCGATACAGACGGTTGTCAATGTTTTTGACATAGCAAAAGAATTAGGTGCAGCGAAGCTCGGAATAGGCGTTTTGGAAAAGAGCGGCGGGCAATAAATGGAGTGATTTTCCCGGAAAATCACATTTATTTCATTCCGCCTGCGGCGGGTTTGCGCTCCGCGTTCGTTTACCGTTTCGCTCACTTCGTTCGCTTAGCTGTATGTTGAAAAATTTCTTCGGCTTTTGAGTGCTTTTCAATTTTTCCGGCCCTCGCCGTACGCTTCGCCTTAAGTACTTGCTCAGGCCGGAGAAAATTGAAAATCATCTCAAAATCCTGTGAAATTTTTTAGACGGACGGCGGGTTACGACAACGATAAACGCGGCATGATTGCAGCGGCCTAGGTTTTTAATTTATGTTAAACAGATATTTTTTATATTCGGGCGGATTTCATATTCTGATTGCGGCGGCTTTGATGTTTGCCGTCGGGCCCGCTTTTAATAAAAAACCGCTTGCAACTTATACCATTGATTTTCTGGGGCAGAATTTCCAGGCGCCGGTTTCCGGCGCGGAAACGCCGGCTCCGCCCGCGGCGCAGGCAGCGCAGCAGCCTGAAACTCCTAAAGAAACTCCGTCCGCTCCCGAAGTGAAAACCGCTCCCGCTGTTAACCCCAAAGCTTACGCCGCCAAGCAGGAAATTACCAAAAAACCTTTGCCCGTGCTGCCTAAAAAAATAGTTCTGGGCACGCCCAGCATTTTAAATACCGACGATAAAAAGCCCGCGGCCCAGCCCGCGCCGGCCGCCGCCGGCAAAGACGCGGGCACGGGCGGGCCCGCGGGAATGAAAACGGATTTCCCCAATTTCCCGTACCCGTGGTATATAACGCAGGTCAGAAATTCGCTGTGGGAGCAGTGGGAAAAAAGAAAACCGCGGCGCGTTGTGTTAAACGCGCTGGTGTCTTTTGCCATAAAAACCGACGGCAGTATTAAAGACGTCAAAGTAAGCAAATCCTCCGGCAGCGACGGTTATGATTACGCGGCCAAATCCAGCGTGGAAAGCGCGGCGCCGTTCCCGCCGCTTCCCAAAGATTTCGGTAAACCGGAACTTACCGTAACGGTAGAATTTAAAGACGAGGGAAATTAGTTATAATGTAAGAGTCTTCAGGCAGTAGAGGAGAAAATATGACTATAAGAAGAATATTTTTTATTTTGCTTATTCACTTTGCGGTAATGGTCTCTTACCCGTATTACGGGCCGGGCGGTTTTTCATTCGGCCTTATGTCCGCGGGGGTCTGGAGCGTCGGGGCGATCGTGCTAGGCATAATTATAACGCTGCTCGGCATGGAGCGGTGGGACAGGCTTAACACTGCGGTAACTATTGCGCTGCTTGTTTTATGCGCGTGGTTTTTGCTCATGAAACTGCCGCAGGAAGACAAAGTTTCTCCTATGCAGAAAATAGCTTACGGCAATCTGCCCAAATCAGAGCAGATTAAAGACGGCCTTAAACCTTTCGGTTTTAACTGGGACGCTATCAAAGGCTGGGTGCTGGGCGCGCGCGGCGGGGCGCGGCAGCTTAATGATTTGGAAGGCCGCGTGGACAGAGGGCTGAAGGAAGCCAGCGGTGAGTAAATTTGCCATAACCGGCGGCAACGGTTTTATAGGCGGCGCGCTTACCAAAAAACTTTTGGAAGACGGCCACAGCGTGCGCATTTTAAGCCGCGGCGCCAGGCAGTCCGGCGACAAACGTATTGAATATGTAAAGGCGGATTATAATGACGCCGCCGCGCTTGCGCAGGTTTTGCGCGGGTGCGACGGCGTTTTTCATCTCGCGGCCGCTATTTTTGCTTATAATTACGGCGGCTTTGCCAAAGCCAATATTGACGTTACTAAAAATCTTGCGGCCGCGGCCGCGCAAGCGGGCGGCGTTAAATTTTTTATTTATATGTCCAGCATGGCCGCCGGCGGTTACAGCGCGGATTATCTTCATCCGCGGACCGAGGCCGACGCTCCCGCGCCGGTTTCAGACTACGGCATAACAAAACTTGGCGGCGAAGACGCCGTCAAAACTCTGCCGCCGGAAATTAAAACCGTAATTCTGCGTCCGCCGGTGGTTTACGGCAAAAACGATTCCGGCGTTTCCAAAATAGCCGCTTGGGTTAAAAAAGGAATTATGGTAAACACGTCCGAGGGGGACGCATATTTTAATTTTGTGCACGTGGATGATTTGGTAAACGCTTTGATTGCGGCCTCGGGCCCCGCCGTTCCGTCCGGACAGACTTTTTACGTCTGTGAAAATAAAGTTTATACCTGGAAATATTTTATAGAAGCCATGGCTCGCGCTATGGGAAAAAAGCCTCTTTTTATGTTTACCGCGCCGCTGTGGGTTTTAAAAATCATCGCGTTTATTTACCAAAATTCCGCCAGAATTTTCAACTTCGCGCCGGCGTTAAATTATGACAAAGTAAAAGAAGCCGCTATAAAAGGCCACTGGGTTGCCTCAAGCGCAAAATGGGTTGCGCTGACGGGCCAGAAATTTACGCCGCTTGACGAAGGATTAAAGAAAAGTTTTTGATATTTAGATGCGCCGCCTGATTTTTTGTACGCGCCGGTCCGCAAAAATCAGGCGACGCATTTTTATGTCATTTTCAAATTTGATATAATGAGTAAGATTTAGGAGAGGTGGCTGAGTGGTCGAAAGCGGCGGTTTGCTAAACCGTTATACTGGTTAATTCCGGTATCAAGGGTTCGAATCCCTTCCTCTCCGTTCGTCTTCGTTTCGCTACGACGCAACTTTTAAGGAATAAAACTTATTTTTAAAAAGCGAAGATGAACGCCGCGCCGCAGCAACGCGAAGACGGGCTTAATTAACCAAGAGTAAAATTTTCATCTGATACTCGCTTCAAAAAGGTAAACAATATGACGCAGCTTGGGAAGTTTAATTTTATAAAAGATATTTCATATATTCTTGACAACTGCAAAGGGATTATTGTTCCTAAAAGCAGGGCGGAACTGGTGTCTATATCCTTCGGCGCCGCCGCGGCGGACAGCTTTGACGTGAGTTATGACGTCAACGGGAAAGCGGTTGTTGAGGCTAATGTCGTCCGCTGCAAAAACGGCGTCGCGGTAAATTACGCCGAAGATTATATGAGAAGACGGGACCCTGACTGCCTTGTCGTCGCGGACGACGGGCCTACGGACAAACCCACTTACAAAGAAATATATAAAAAAGATTTTTCTTCCGTCAGAAAAGAAACTTTTGACTGGCTGGCCAAACAGGAGTTAATAGTAATGCCGTTCATGGCCGGCGGGAAAGACGGCTATGAAGCCGTGCTTATCGCGCCTAAAAACGCGGCGTTTTTCGCCTACGGGCTTGCCGGTTTGCAGTATTTTATAAATATTGACGAGTATCAGGGTAAATTCACGCCGAAAGCCGCTATATATCTTGCGCCGCCTTTCCGCCACACTCATTTTAACGGAAAACAAATAGTAGTGCATAACCGCAGGGCTGATTTGTATGAAATGTTTTCATACAATCTTTACCCGGGCCCGAGCGCGAAAAAAGGAATATACGGTTTCCTTCTTAATCAGGGCGAGAAAGAAGGCTGGGTTACCGCCCACGCTTCCGTCGTAAAAATCATCACGCCTTATGAAAACGAAATTGTAATAATGCACGAGGGCGCCTCCGGCAGCGGGAAAAGCGAAATGGGGGAAAATATCCACCGCGAACACGACGGCAAAATCATAATCGGCCAGAATCTCGGCACAAAAGAAAATTTTTATCTTAATATTAACGAGCCGTGCGAAATACGTCCCGTGGCCGACGATATGGCGCTCTGCAGCCCGCGGCTGCAGAACGACAGCCGCAAGCTTGTCGTCAGCGACGCGGAGGACGGCTGGTTTCTGCGCGTGGACAATATAAGGGAATACGGCACCGAGCCTTATTACGAGAAAATTTACACACACCCGTCTGAGCCTCTGGTATTTTTAAATATCCAGGGCGTGCCCTGTTCAACCTGTTTAATATGGGAACATACGCTTGACTCTAACGGCAAACCTTGCAGCAACCCGCGCGTTATTTTGCCGCGGAGAATGGTGCCCAACGTCGTAAACCAGCCGGTGGAAGTTGACGTGAGAAGCTTTGGCGTGCGCACGCCGCCCAGCACGGCGGAGCGTCCGAGTTACGGTATTTTGGGCCTTATGCACGTAGTGCCGCCCGCGCTTGCGTGGCTGTGGAGACTGGTCGCGCCGAGGGGGCACAATAACCCCAGCATTATAGATACCGAGGGAATGCAGAGCGAGGGAGTAGGTTCCTACTGGCCTTTTGCGACGGGGAAAATGATTACGCACGCAAATTTACTTTTGGATCAGATAATAAACGCGCCTTATACGCGCTACGTTTTAATACCTAACCAGCATATAGGCAGTTATAAAGTGGGATTCATGCCGCAGTGGATTGCGCGCGAATATATAGCAAGGCGCGGCAGCGCGAAATTTAAGCCTGAGCACCTTGTGCCCGCGCGCTGCTCGCTGCTCGGTTACTGTCTTGACAGCCTGAAAGTTGACGGACAGTACGTCAGAAACGCTTTTCTGCGGCCGGAAACCCAGGCGGAGCTGGGGGTTGAGGGTTATGACAAAGGCTCAAAAATATTGAATGATTTTTTTAAGCGGGAACTGGCGCAGTTTAATACGCCGGAGCTTCACCCTCTCGGCAGAAAAATAATAGAATGTTGTTTGCGCGGAGGATGTTTGGAGGAGTATATAAGCTTCATTCCGATGAGGTATTAAATGAGTTATATTGACGAAATGCTGGCGTTCAATAAACAATTTGTAAAGAACAAACTTTACAAATCTTACAATACTACAAAATTTCCCAATAAAAAAATCGCCGTGCTTTCCTGCATGGACACGCGGCTGTCCGAACTTATTCCCGCCGCCTTAAACTTCAAAAACGGGGACGTAAAAATAATAAAAAACGCGGGCGCGGTCGTCAGCCACCCTTTCGGCAGCGTGATGCGCAGTCTTATGATAGCGGTTTATTCGCTGGGCGTTGAGGACATTCTCGTCATAGGCCACCATGACTGCGGAATGCAGGGCATGAAAGCTTCAAAAATTATCGGCAAAATGGCCGAGAGAAATATTAAAAAAGACAAACTTGATTTTATCCGCCAGTGCGGCGTGGACGTGGAAAAGTGGCTTACAGGCTTTGACAGCGCGCATGATTCCGTGCGGGAGACCGTCAATATTATCAGAAGCCACCCTCTTATCCCCTCAGACGTACGCGTGCACGGGTTCATGATTGATCCGTCAACTGGAAAACTTGATAAAATATGAAAAACTTCAAGACGCTGTTAGTTTTTACAATATGTATTTTTTCTTCTTCGGCGTTTGCGCAGAATCAGACTGATATAGCAAACATATGGACAAGCGGCGGCGTCTATAATTTGGCCTCTGATATAACATATGTTGCCGGCATTCCGGTTATAAAAACAGATTCTTCCGCCGTAACCGTTAACGGTAACGGATATATAATAAACACAAACGGTCTTAACGGTTTTTCAATAACAAGCGGCTCGCCGGTTATTAATTTTTCTAACGTTACGGTAAAAAACGCGGGCAGCCAGGCCTTTAATTTCAGTTCGGCGGGAAATATTACCGCAAATTTTGTAAACACGGTTTTTTCTTCCAATAAAGATATGTCTCCGACGGGCGCTGGCGGCGCCGTTTACGCTAACGGCCCGCACGCGTTAGCTTTCAGCGGCGGGACGATATTTGACGGCAACCAGAGCACCATGAACGGCGGCGCGGTTTATTCTTCCTCCGGCTCTTCTTTTAATTTTTATGACTCCGTGGTTTTTTCAAATAATACCGCGCGCAACGGCGGCGCGGTTTACTCTTCGTCAAGTTCAACTTTTAATTTTAACGACTCCGTGGTTTTTTCCTATAACGCGGCAGACCTCGGCGGCGCGACGGCTATCGTATCCGGCTCCGGCAGGGCGGTTTTTACAAACGCCGTCTTTATAGGCAATACCGCGTCTCAGGCGGGCGGCGCGCTTTATCTGGGAGACATTATGGGCGGGTCCGGCGCGCCCGAAGTTTTAATAACCCAGACGGATACGCAGACCGCGGGTCTCTTTCAGGGTAATACCGCGGGCGGCGCAAGCAACGCGGTATTTATAGACCGCGTGGGGCATATTACTTTTGACGCCGTTTCAGGCGCAAATATAAATATGTATGACGGCATAGCCAGCAACACGGCTTTGGCGGCCGGCGGCATACTTATGTCCAAAAGCGGCGCTGGTAATTTTAATTTATACGGCAGCATGAACAAATACGCGGGGGATTTGGATATAAGCGGCGGTAATTTTAACGTAATGGCGGGCGGCGTGTTGAACGCGGGGAACGCGGTTATAGCTCCTGCCGCGGCGGGGGACGCGCCGGTTTTAAATTTGCAGAACGGCGTTAATATCGCGGACACGGTTACATTTAATACTCTTACCGCCGGCGCGGGAAGCGATATAAAAATGAATGTTTTTGCCAACGGGACAAATGACCGCATTAACGTCGCCGGAGCAGCAGTCTTAGACGGAGCGCTGCACGTGTCCGCCGGCGTGGGGACTTACAAAAATACCGTTTATACTCTTATTTACAGCGGCACTGGAACGCCGACTGGCGCGTTGGTTGACGATATAGCGGCCGGCGCGGGGCTGCTTGCGTTTCTGGACGCGGGGGGAATATCAAACGCGGATTACCAGTGGAAATTTGATACGGATTCCAACGCCGTTATTTTAAACATATTGTTTGCGCAGGTTTCCAGCGATATAGCTTCTTCCACGCCGAAACTGACGTATAACCAAAGACAAGCGGCGCAGACGCTGGACGCAGTATCGGCCTCTTCTTCAGGCGATTTGGCGGATGTGATAAACGCCGTTGTCTCTCTCGGAAACGCGCAGCGCGCCCGCGCGCTGTCACAAATTTCGCCTTATTTTCTGGCAAACGTTTTGCGCGCGCGCAACAGCCCTGCGTACAGGCTTAACATGTATAACCGTCTGAGAAATTATTGCGAAGACGGCGTTTGTTCAAAGAATTACGGCCTTTGGCTGCAGGGCGACGCGGCGCATGAAACGCTGAGCGGAAATGAAAACTCCGTCGGCGATTTCAGGAACAGCTCGTCGGGAATTTCTTTCGGCGGGGACAAATATTTTTGCGAATACGACGCCGTTCTCGGCCTTTACGGAAAATATAACGACGCGGAAATGAGACAGGGACCGTCGGACGCGAGCGTTTATTCTCTCGGCGCGGGCGTTTATGCCGGCCTTGACAGGGAAGAGTGGGAACTTAAAGGGCTATTTGGCCTCTCGGCGGATAATTATAAAACTAAAAGGCGCATTATTGCGCCCGGGTTAAGCAGAACGGCGACCGCCGATATCAGCGGAGCGACTTTTACGCTTGACGCGGAAGCGGCTCTCAAACGTCCTTTGAGCGCGGCGACTTTGCTGCGCCCGTATTTAGGGCTGCAGGGAAATATGCTGAATTACGGCGGGTTTACGGAAAGCGGCGCGGGCGGTTTGGATTTAAAATTTGACGGCGGCTCTTCCTTCGCGTCCGCGGCGCGCGCGGGCGTGGGCGTTAAAACGCAGACGGGAATTTTTAACTTATCTTTCGGCGGGGAATATGATTTTATATTTGCCGGGCAGAGCAATAAACTGAGCGCGTATTTTGACGGCACGGACGGAAAGTTTTACGCCAAAGGCGCAAATTACGGACGCAATATGTTCAGTTTGCTCGCCGGAGCAGAGGCTCCCGTCGCGGAAAACTGGAACGTGTATCTGAACGCCGCTTACAGGACGGCTTCTTATTATAAAGATTATGAGGGCAATCTCGGCGTGCGTTATTCTTTCTGCGGCCCGAAGGAAAAACTTGTTCCTCTTCCCGCGCCGGCTCCCGCTCCCGCGGTAAAACCCGCGCCTAAACCGGCCGCGCCTCCGCCGCCTACGGCAAGTGAGGAAAAACTACAGCTGGGCAAAACGCTGGTTATGGGAAGCAATTATTTTGATACCGACAGCTACGCGCTTATCCCTAAAACGCGGGAGTATCTGGCTATAAAAACAGCCGAACTTAAAGAGTTGAATTACAGCCGCGTAATTATAACCGGACATACGGATAATACGGGAAATTTGAAACACAATATGACTCTTTCCAGGGACCGCGCGCGCGCCGCCGCGCAATATCTGGCGGAACACGGCATAGACAGAACAAAAATTGAATTCAAAGGCGAAGGCCCTGACAGGCCCGTCGCGACAAACTCCACGGTTGAAGGCCGCCAGAAAAACAGGCGCGTGGAAATAACCGTGATATAAATGATAAAAAAAATTGACCGTTTTTTTCATATAACGGAGCGCGGCTCCAGTTTTAAAACCGAGTTTACCGCGGGGCTTGCCACAGGCCTTTCAATGATTTATATTATCGCGGTAAATCCGGCTATTCTCGGCACCATCGGCGGCATAATGCAGCCCGGCAGCATTTTTACGGCGACGATTTTGGTTACAGTTATTTCTACTCTGCTCATGGGTTTTCTGGCAAGAGTGCCGGTCGCGGTTTCCATAGGCATGGGGTTAAACGCTTATTTCGCGTTTGTCGTGTGCGGGGCCATGGGGTTTGACCCGCGCGTCGGGCTTGCGGCTATATTTTTGGAAGGGACGCTGTTTTTCCTCGTCTCAATCTGCGGTCTGCGGGAATCTATAACAAAAGCTATTCCGGACAATATTAAAACCGGCATTGCGGTTTCAATAGGCGTGTTTATAGCGCTGGTCGGGTTGATTCACGGCGGCGTGGTAATCCCGCACCCGTCAACGATTGTGTCTTTTGCAAAATTAACGCAGGGGCCTGCGCTGCTTACATTTATAGGGTTAATAATAATCGTAGTTTTGCACGCTAATAAAATTCCAGGCGGCGTTATTATAGCTATAGTGCTGACCACGCTTATCGGCATACCAATGGGCGTTACCGTCATGCCGGAGCATTTTAATCCGTTTTCAATGCCCGCAAAACCTTATATGGCGCAGTTTGATTTCAGCCAGATTTTTACGGGCCGCTTTGCTCTTGTTCTAGTGACGCTGGCTATCGCGAATTTTTTTGACACAGTGGGCACTTTGACTTCAGTTTTGTCAATATCAAAACTTACGCACAAAAACGGCAATTTCCCGCATATAAAAGAGGCTTATGTTTCGGATTCTCTGGCGGCGGTAATATCGTCGGTATTTTCCGTCTCGCCCGCGACGGCTTACGTTGAAAGCGGCGTTGGCGCGGCTGCCGGCGCGCGCACGGGGTTTGCAAATATAGCCACCGCGCTGCTGTTTTTGGCCGCGCTGTTTTTCTCCCCGGTGTTCCTGATTATGCCCGCGAGCGCGACCGCGCCGGCTCTGATTTTTGTCGGATATCTTATGATGTCTCAGATAACGGAAGTGCAGTTTGCGGATTTCTCGGAGGGATTTCCCGTCTATCTGGGCATTTTGGCCTGCGTTTTCGGCTACAGCATAACGACGGGCATAATTTTCTCGGTCATTTCTTACACGGTCATAAAAATATGCATAGGGAAAGCCAAAGAGGTGCCGCTCGGCACATATCTGCTGACCGCGTTTTTTATCCTGCAGTTCTTTCTGCCAAAGTAACCTGCTATTTATAATTAATCCCCGCTTTTGCGGCCTGCGCAAACTGCGCGCGGTGGGGAATGCGGTAGATTTTGCCGTCTTTTAGGAAGTTGGAGCCCGTCTGGTAAAACTTGAAAGGCACGTCCGCTGCCGCGCATTGTGCGCGGAGGTCAAGTACCCAGCGGTAGTCGCAAATTCTTGCGTTTTTGCCGGATTCCCCGCCGGCGCTTACCTCTTCCAGCCACGGGCCGAGATACGGTTTTAAATTAATAAATCCCAGCAGCGGCGCGCAGATTATTAATTTGTGTTTTATGGGCAGTTGTTTATAAATGGGCAGCCGGTAGTCCGCGCGGTCCTGGTTTTCCACGGTGCAGGAAATTGTAACATTGTCATAACCTCCGCCCCAGTCTTGCGGCAGGTTAACGTAAAACCGGTCAATGCGTTTGGTAATTATAAAAAAATGCAAGTCCGGCCGCGCGCGTATGACGGACCACGCTTCTTTGCGCCACTCATCGGCCTCCTCAAGAAAAAAATCAGACGTAAAACAAGTGTAAACGGTTTCCCCGGGCGGCAGTTTGTAACTGCGGCCGCGGTCCCGCCGCACTGGCAGGTAGAAGGAAGAATTTTTTTTAATTTCTCTCCCGTTTTTGCCGTGCGCGGCGTCTATGCTGTAAACATAACAATTTTTGCAGCCGGCGCTTAATTTTACGCAGCCGTGCCAAGGATTCCATCCAGCCATAAAATCAATGATATAAAATAAAAATGCCCGCGGAAATTGACGCGCTAACTAAAAACAGTTGTATATAATATAAATTTTTGGTTATATATATGCTGGATATAATATAAAGTATCTTCATAAAATTTTGCATTTTACGGAACAGACTGAAATTTAATTAACACTTGTACAAGGAAAATATGAATATTACCAAAACAATATTTTTTCAGACGGTATTGTTTACGGGCTTGTTTATTTTTTACGGCGCAAGCCGGAGTTACGGAGATACGTTTGACGTTTCAACATGGGCGGAACTTAACGCCGCGCTGGCGCAAACTTCCACTGCGAGAGAAATAAATTTATTAAACGATATTACGGCGCAAGCTAATTTTCCCACAGAAGCTTTGACGTCGGAAATTTTGACCGTCAACGGCAACGGGAATATTATTGACGGCAACGGGCACTCCGGCTTTTACACTGACATGCAACAGCTTACGCTTAATAGTATAACAATGCAGAATTTTGCTAACCCCGCGCAGGGCGGCGCAATACGCGGGTATCAGAATAGATTAATTATAAATATAGGCGAGGGTTCGTCATTTCTTAATAACAAAACTACCGGCGGGAACGGCTCCGGCGGTGCGATTTTTAATTATGCCGGCGTCAATATCGGCGACAACGTTACGTTTGACGGCAATATTGCAGGCGGGGATTACGGGTCCGGCGGGGCTATTGATTCGTCAAATATAACTATAGGCAACGGCGTAACGTTTTCAAACAATAAGGCCGCCGGCGCTTTCGGCGGGTCCGGCGGGGCGATTACCAGCGATACGACTTTAACCATAGGCGATAATGTTACTTTTACGGGTAATTCCGCTACCGCTTCGGGCGGCGCAATATCTTTCGGCACCGGCGTTATGACTATTACGACAAACGGCGGAACGGTATTGTTTGACGGGAACTCCGACAGCACCGGAGCCAACGACATTGCCCTTTTCAGTTATGACGACGGAGTAACAATCATTGACACTTATTTATATCTGAACGTAAACGCGGGCAAAGTGATTTTTAACGGCGGCATATCAACGTCGTACAGCGCGAACAGTTATATAGAAAAGACAGTCGGCGGGGAAGTCATCTTCGGCGCGGGCGCGAATAACGATAACTTTACCGGCACATATACGCAGACCGCCGGAACAACGACGTATTACGGCGGCGTTTTGGCCGGCACTAACAATATCAGCAATTCCGTCCTTAATCTCTGGCAGGGGGCAGCCATGCCGGCGGTTACTATTAATAATCTTAATCTCAGCGCGGCCAGCGTAAATTCCATAGACGGGGCGGTTAACGCGTTTACAGTGTCGTCGTTTGGCGCAAACGGCGCAAATAATTTTGCCGTAGATATTGACGGCGCGGCGGGAACCTCGGACTCGTATAATTTGGTTTCGTCCTCAGGCGCGGGCACAATCAATATAAGCAGTTTTAATATTTTAACCGCGCCGACGGACCCTGTAATAGATTTGCAGATTTTCAGCGGCGATACCGCGGGCTTTACGTTTACCGCTTCGCCCACAAAAGTCGTTACGCCTCTTTATATATACAGCGTAACTTCTTTAGGCGGCGGATTGTACGAACTTTTTCGCAGTGTCGCAGCGCCGGCTATAAATAAAAACGCTTTCAGAGGTTCCGTCGCTTCCTTAACGGCTTATTATAACCAGATTATGATTGACGGATATGTATTTGAACAGGATTATGCCAGAAAGGATAAATATTGGATAAAAGTTTACGGCGCGGACAACAAATTAAATTTTACGCAAGACCTTACCGCGCGCAACGATATGTACGGCCTGATAGCCGGCGCGGCTTTGGCGGACGCTGATTTGGGCGACGGGTGGTATTATAAACTAGGCGTTTACGGCGCGTATAACGGCGCAACGCAGAAATTTGAAGCTACGCGCATGACGCAAAACGGCGGACAGTTCGGTCTGGCGGAGGCGGTTGATAAAGAAAATTTTGCCGCCAGGCTGCTGGTTTACGCCGGAGCGTATGAAAATAATATGACCGTAGGCGGCGTTACGGACATTGCGCCGAACTGGTTTGCGGGCATAGCTCTGAAAAATACTTATGATATCGCGGCGGCGGAAAACTTTACCATAAGGCCGGGCGCCGCGCTTTATTACAATTTTTTTGGCAGGCAGAACTGGCACAGCGATTACGGTAATATGGCAATGGTTTCCGGAGGGCTGAGCGGTTTGACCGCCGCGCCGGCCGTGGATT
>JAIRUU010000072.1 GCA_031254225.1 Candidatus Elusimicrobium euhamitermitis | reverse complement strand
CGCTTACGCCTCGCTCGCCGAAGGGCCGGACGCTATTTACTGGAACCCAGCCGGTCTCTCGGTGGCGACAAATAAAGAAATACACGTTTCTTACCTGCAGTGGATTGGCGATTATAAGGCAAGAACGCTCGCTTATGTCCAGCCTTTTGGAAAAACTATACTGGCGGTAAGCGGCAATTACATGGATATCAGCGGCCTTGACAGAAGGGACGACCTGGGCGTTCCGCAGTCCGAGGGGAACGACATAAACGTAAGAAATTTCGTCGGTACGGTGTCTTTGGCGCGCGGGTTTTTTGACAACTTCCTGCAGCTCGGCGGCACGTTTAAATATATCAATGAAAATTTGGACAGCAATACCTATAACAACATAGCGTTTGACGTGGGCGGCAAACTTGATTTCGGCGTATTCGGTTTGGGCGCGGCTATGATAAATATAGGGGATTCCGCGGAAGTGCCCACCGGCCTGCGCGGCGGCGCGCACATTAAGACTAAATACTATACCATTGTCGGCGAGGCTATTAAATACGTTGACTACCGCCTGCAATACGGCGCCGGTCTTGAAATACATATACCGGAAGATTTGCTGCAGGTGGCAAGGTTTGACCTGCGCGCGGGCTGGTATTCGCGCGACCAGGCCGGCACTAATGAAAGCAGCTGGACGTCAAGAGTGGGGCTTGATAAAACCTCAAACGTCTCGTTCGGTTTCGGGCTGTACAGCGACGAGGTTTTCGGCTACGGCACAAGGCTGGATTTCGCCATGACGCCTTACGGCGCTTTCGGCACTGTCTATAACGTGGCCGTGGGCGTGCAGTTTTAGTTTTTGCGCCGCAGGCGCAAAAACTAACCGCGTCGCAGCGCAGACGGGTAACGAAGCGAAGGCGGATAGCAAAGACCGGAAACAAAGACGGGTGTGCGGGCAAGAGAGCATGTATGAATTTAAAAAATAAAAAAGGGCAGACTACCGTTGAATATATTTTCACGACGGTGATGTTGTTTACGATGCTTCTGCTTTTTTATATTTCATACTCAAAAATAGTGCCTTTGCAGTTTGAACAGGGCGCAAAATTAATTTTAACGGTGTACGACGCGAAATAATTTAAAAAAATAGTTTTAAAAACGGAGGACGTGAAAATGAAATATTTTGTAAAAATGCAGCTGGCTTTAAATGAAATAAAAGCGCGGCTTGAAAATAAAAAAGGCCAGGGGACCGTGGAGTATTTGATGATGCTGCTGGTTATCCTTGTCGTGGTAATAGCCGCGGGCGCCGCTTTTAAAGCTTTCATGCCTGATTTGTTTGACAAAGTCAAAGCGAAAATCTTTGGCGGCGTTTCACAGATGTAATTTCGGCCATATGATACGCGGGCGGCGTGGGCAGACTATTGTTGAATTATTGCTGATATTACCCTTTTTCATGCTTATGCTTTTTGCGGTATTGGAATTGGGCAACATTGCTTATCATACAATACTCGCCCACCACGCCGCGTATGAGATGGCCAGGGTCGCCGGCATGGTCGGCGTAACAAAGATGGGCGGCGCGACGGACAAGAGCCGCATAGACAGCAAACTCCGCGAACAGGCGGACATGCTGTTTGCGGGCCGCAACGACAGGCTGACTTTTGCCACAAGCCTTGAGACGACGAGTTACGACGCGCAGAACCCGACCCATGTCAACGAAGACGTTATTGTGGAAGTGACTTATCCGGTGCGTTTGATTTTCCCGGGCACCAGCTGGCTGCTGGCGGACCAGCCTAAATATTTAGGCATGAAATATTTAAAAGCCTCGGTAAGAATGCCGGTGGAAAGGCCTTTGATAAATTGACGTTTTAAAAAACAGATTTTATTTTTTTGCGTAAATTAGTTTCATTATTTTTAGTTTTACAGGAGTCAAAATGAAGAAGAGCGTTCTTATTCCCCTTGTCGTCGCGATAGCGGCGGCGGTGATATATATGTTAATTTTATCTTCTAACCAGAGCAAGTTTCAGGAGTCCAGCAAGCTTGAGTGGGCGGTGGTGGCCAAGCGCGACCTTCCGGAAAGAAAGGTGCTTGACAGCAATGACTTGTTCAGGGTGCAGATTCCCGTTAAATTTTTGCAGAAAGACTTTCTGCCCGCCAGCAAAGACTCCGACATAAGCAGGCTGCAGAATAATTTTGTTACCAGAATAGCCATACCGCGCGGCAACCAGATTACCAAAGCCGCTTTGACTACTCTTAGCCCCGACGCTGGTTTAAGTTCCCGCGTTACGCCCGGCTGGAGAGGTTTTGTTCTGACCGACGTGCCTTCCGCCGTGGCTAATTTGCTCAAGCCGGACGATTTGATTGACGTGCTGCTTACCTTTGAAGCCGTTATGAAAAGCACCGGTAATAAAGAAAGAATTACGGCCACGATTTTACAGAAAGTAAGGGTTTTGGGCGTGGGGAGCGACCTCGGGCAGGGCGTGGACGCGAGCCAGGCTAAAAACAGAGACGTAAACGCAAGCACTTTTAACGACAGCACGGCAATCAGCCTTGCTTTGGCGCCAAAAGACGCGCAGTATCTGGCGCTTGCTAAAGAAGAGGGTACTATAACTTTGGTTATAAGAAGACGCGACGACCTTAACGCCGGTCCGGTTCAGGTGGCAAGTATTGCGGAATTATTCAGATAACAGGAAATTATGATGAAAAAACTAAAATTTACCACGAGAATTTTATTAACAATCTGGCTTGCCGCGACGCTTGCTCCGGCGCTGCACGCCCGCAACACAGACATGGTTTCCGTCAGCGCAGATATAGTTGAAATCAGCGGCACTCTGCAAAGCACCGTGGGGTTTTCCTGGTTTAACATTATAGACTTTGCCGAAAAAGATATTCCGGGCATACTTGAACTGGGCCAGTTTGCGAGGAAAACCGCGCTAAGCACCCGCCTGAGTCTTATGGAAACGGAAGGCAAAGCGCAGATACTTTCCAACCCTAAAATAGTAACAAAAACGGGCACAAGCGCAAACATTACCGTGGGCGGACAGATACCTTTGCCGGAGGTGGGTCCTACCGGCTCCATAGGCACCAGCATGAACGATTACGGTATTATTTTAAGCGTAATGCCCACCATCATAAGAGAGCGCGGCAATATAATCAATCTGCAGGTCAATCTTGAAGTTTCCGCGCCGGATTATTCCAGGGTCGTCGTGGTAGGCGCTTCAACGGTGCCGTCGTTTACCAAAAGAAAAATTGAAACGCAGGTTGAGCTTAACAGCGGCGAAACGCTGGTTATAGGCGGTTTAAAAAGTTCGCAGCGCAACGTTGCCGTGGGCAGGATTCCGTTCATAGGCAAGCTGCCGCTTATAGGCGGGCTTTTCAGGACCAAAGACGTGGTTGAGGAGCAGCGCTCGCTGTTCCTGTTCGTTACCGTTGAGATAGTGGAGTAGACATGGACGAAATTACCTCAGCTAAACAAGAGGGAAAAATAATAGCGTTCTCCGGCCCTAAAGAAGGCGCGGGGCGCACGACTTTACTTCTTAACCTTGCGGTTTTGTGGGCCGGGCAGCAGAAGCGGCCCGTTCTCATAGTGCCGCTTGATCCTCTTGCGCGGCAGGAACATACTTTTTATCTGGACATCAGAACGCCGGTAACCGTGGCGGACATTGTTAAAAGCCTGGGCTCCACCACAATAGCCGTAGCGGGCGGTCTGCTGCGCGGCAAAATTTCAATGTCCCAGTACGGCGTGGGCGTAATGCCGCTGGGCAACAACAGGGCGCAGGTGGCGGCTATAAGTCCCAAACTTTTAATGCCCATTTTGTCCCGCCTGTCGCAGACTTTTGATATATTTTTAGATATAGATTCTTCTTTCCCCATGCAGTCCTTTGCTTTTGATATAGCGGACAAAATTTTCTGGATAACGCAGGCCACGCGCAACCATTTAAACACGACGGTAAAAATGTTTAACGATTACAAAGACATGAGTTACCCGCTGGAACGCGTGGAAGTCATATGCAATATGTACGACATGCCCGGTTCCATACCGTATGAAGAAGTGGACAAATTTTTTATAAGCTTGGGCAAAGAAGTTTCCGTTTTCCTGCCGTGGGACGACAGCGTTATGGCCGCCTCAAACAGGCGCGAGATTGAGGCTTTGAGCAACCCGCAGTCCCAGTGGGTTTCGGAAGGTCTTAAAGTATTGCTTGACAGAATTGACGCTATTTCGCCTTCAATGCGGGACTGGATGACCAGCGTTTCGGACGAAGAGTTTACGCAGGCTTCAAAAGAAGTATGGAGCGCGGTTACGGGCGGAGTATCGGGCGGCGCGCAGCCCGCGTTCAAACATGAAGCCTCGGAAGAAGACAACGCAAAAATTTCTTTTTGGGACGAACTTAAGCAGAGAGTGCACAAAGACGTTATAAAAACTCTTGAGACGGAGCGCATCGTCATCAGCGACGAGTCTAACAGCGAACAGACCAGGAAAAGAGTGTCTGACATTATTGAAGAAATTTTGCAGCGCCAGCCGAATTTACAATTTTCAAGAGACCAGAGAATAAGGTTTTCAACGGAACTGCTGGACGAAATTCTGGGTCTCGGGCCGTTGGAAGGGTTGATGAGGGACCCGGGCGTAACCGAAATCATGGTCAACGCTTTTGACAGAATTTTTATAGAACAAAAAGGCAAACTGACTTTAACTAAATACAGATTCAGAAATAACGAGCAGGTCGTGCAGGTTATAAAACGCATAGTCGCGCCGCTGGGCAGGCGCATTGACGAGTCCGTGCCTTTGGTGGACGCGCGTCTTAAAGACGGCTCCCGCGTTAACGCTATTATATCGCCGCTAGCCGTCTCGGGCCCTACGATTACCATAAGAAGATTCTCGCAAAAACCTTTCGGGCCGGAAGATTATTTCAGATTCGGCACCATAAGCAGAGAGTGCATGGAATTTCTGGAACAGTGCGTAAGGATAAGAAAAAACGTTATCATTTCCGGCGGTACCGGCACGGGTAAGACAACATTTTTAAACGCTTTATCAAGTTATATTCCTGCGGCGGAGCGCATTGTGACCGTGGAAGACACGGCGGAGCTAAGGCTGCAGCAGGTGCACTGGGTTTCACTTGAAAGCAGACCCGCGAACATTGAAGGCAAAGGCGAAATTACCATCAGGGATTTGGTAAGGAACTGTCTGCGTATGAGGCCGGACCGCATTGTGGTCGGCGAGTGCCGCGGTTCCGAAGCGCTGGACATGTTGCAGGCCATGAACACGGGTCATGACGGCTCGCTTGCCACTATTCACGCCAATAACCCCAAAGACAGTCTTACGCGTCTTGAGGCCATGTGCATGATGGCCAGCGCGGATCTTCCCATTTGGGCTATACGCGAAATGGTTTCTTCCGCAGTTAACCTTATAGTCCAGCTTTCCAGGTTTTCAGACGGCACCAGAAAAGTTACTTATATAACCGAAATTGCCGGCCAGAAAGACGGGCACATATTGACCAATGACCTTTTCCGTTACACGCAGACGGGCATTGACGAGAACACCGGCAAAGTAAACGGCTTTTTTGCGGCAACTGGCAGGCTGCCCGTATTTTTTGACGAATTTAAATCCAAAGGCATTAAAATGCCGGAGAATCTTTTTGCGCCGGCCGTTCCGACGCCGCCGCAGCAGGAAGGTAAGTAATGAAGAAGTTTTTTCTTATATTATCCATAGCGTTTTTAGCCGCGCCTGTTTTTGCCGAGCCTTTCAGCGCCGGCGAAAAACAGATGATAAGCTGCGCCATGGAAAGAATAAGAATACTATGGGATTTTACGGATATTAACACCGTCAACACTCCGCATAAACTTTCCGCCGCGTGTTCTCCCACGGGCGCGGAGGAGATAATAAACGCGCCGCAGTGGCTGCTTGACGAACTTCCCAAAATGAACCAGCGTTCCATAGTATATGACCCCGTCAGCAAACAGACTTTGACGGAAGCCACGGTCTGGCATACCGCGCTTGCCAACATTTATGAATTTTTAAATTATACGAAACAGATGTATGACGGCGACCTTTCCGGCACGGCTATCAGCGCGCTGTCCACCAATTACATTACCATAAAAGTAAATTTTTTAATTTCAATTGACCGTCTTAACACGCCTATCAGGGTGGGCGACAGATATTACAGCACGAGGGATTCTTTCGGCGGCCGCGGCAGAAGCCTGCTGCCGACGTTTGAACTTATTAATTCCCAGATGGAAAGCGCGGTGGCGTCTTTTAACGGCCAGGCTTTTGAGCGCGAAGATAAATTCAGAAAAGCGGCGGACGGCGTGGCCCTGCTGTCAAACGGTTTTTTTGAGCAGTTTTTCAAAGACGCGGTGCCTGACGTTATGGCGGACAAAAAAACTTTTGAGACGTACCAGAAAGCTCTTGACATGTTAGGCAGGCCGAACATGCTTGCGTGGATGCTGATTTTTGCGGGAACGTTCGTGGTTTTCTTCGGCGTATTTTTTACCGTGGTAAATATGGAGGACGAGATTTCCGGCTCCGTCGCCAAATACGTTAAAAAGAGCAATGACTGGGCGGAGGATTTTAACCGCCAGTTTCTGACGGTAAACGTAAAGCATATAGTTACAGGGACGGTGGCGGCTTTTGTACTTTTTGGCGCGCTGTTCGGGTTTGCCATGGGCGGTTTTGCCGGCGTTCTCGCTTTTGTGGTTATTACGTTTGCCGGCGTAATGTTTGCCAAAAATATGCCGGGTTTTGTGCTCCGCACTTTAAAACGCCGGCGCGGCGCGCAAATTAATTCCCAGCTTATGGACGCGCTTATTCTGCTTTCCAACTCTCTGAAAGCGGGTATGGACATTGTGCAGGCTTTTGAAATGGTGGCCAAAGACATGCGGCCGCCGATAGCGGACGAGTTTTCGCTGGTTATAAAAAACTACCGCCTGGGCTCCAGTTTTGAAAACGCGCTTTCAGGCATGGAAGACCGCGTTGACAACCGTCTTTTGTCTTATATGATAAAAGCGATAGTTTTACAGCGCCAGGTCGGCGGCAATCTGACCAAAATTTTTGAACGCATAGTTGAAACAATACGCGAGGAAGGCAAACTTGAAGACAAACTGCAGACCATGACGGCGCAGCAGAGAATACAATCGGTCGTCGTCGCGGCTATGCCGTGGGTTATGGTCGGCGTTGTATTTTTATTCAAGCCGGACACCATGATAAATTTTTATACCACGGGTTTTGGTTTTATAGTGCTTGTGTTCTGCATAGGCTGGATTTTTATAGGAATAAAGATGGTCAACAAATTAGGGGAGATAAAAGTTTAAAGGTTGCAGAACGATTCTAATCCGCTGCGCGTTTGCCAAAAAACGGGTGTAAATATAGCAAATGCGCGCAGCGTTGAACAAAATTTAATATTAAGGAGGAAGTGACGAAACTAAGCCGTTTTTTAGCAAACCCTGCGGGCTGAGCACTTTTTTGAAAATTTTAATTTTTTTGCTTCTCAAATACGTTCCGGTATTATCGTCGCAAAAAAATTAAAATTTTGCAAAAAATTATCTCAGCGCGCAACGGATTAGAATCGTTCTACAACCTTATGTCAAGCGGCGTGACTTTATTTTTAGAGATAGTTTTAATTTTAGGCAGCCTTGGCTTGTTTGCCGCGGTGCTTGCTTTGCTCACGCCGGAAGAGAAAGGCATGTCCGTCTCGGACATAGAAGCGCGGCGCGTAAAAACGTCCTCCAGCTTTGCCCGTCTGGACCAGAAAACTTTGTGGGGCAGGTTTTGTCTTTATATTTTAGAAGCTTTTAAGCTTGAAAAAGAGTTGGAGGAGCAGCACATCCTGCTCGGCAGTCCAGAGAAACCGCAGCCGGTGGACATGCTTATTGAAAGAATCATTTACGCTATTGTGCTGCCGTTGATATTTTTTCTTCTTTTCAGGACCTGGTTTGTAATATTTCTCGTGCCGGCGGCTTTTTACGTGCCTTATTGGATAATTAACTCAAGGATACAAAAAAGGCAGCGGGATATGCTCGGCAACTTTTCCACGACCGTGGATTTGACGGCGTTAATCATAGAATCCGGCCTTGACTATATGACCGCGTTTGACAGAATTATAAAAATAGCCAGAGAGAAAACTATTTTGGAAGAGGAATTAGGCAAAATGTTGAACGAGGTCAAACTCGGCTACTCCCGCCGCGAAGCGCTTGAGAGAATGGCGTCCCGCACCGGAGTGCAGGAGATACGTTCCTTTGTCAGCCTCATCGTCCAGTCGGACGAGCTGGGCACAAGCCTGGTTGATTTGCTGCGCAATTTTTCCATTGACCTGCGCGTGCGCCGCATGAACAAGGCGGAAAAGCTGGCCGCGCAGGCAAGCACAAAAATGTTAATACCTTTATTTATATTTATTTTCCCGACGGTGTTTATTTTGATTCTGGTGCCTATGGTTAAGGATATCATGTCCAGCGGCGGATTAGGATTCTAGGGCGCTTTGACGCTGTTAAAGCGCCTGCGCCGCTATCATTTTTTCGTAAATTTCCATTTTTTTACGACGATGATAGCC
>JAIRUU010000037.1 GCA_031254225.1 Candidatus Elusimicrobium euhamitermitis | reverse complement strand
TGTTGTTCGTAATTTTGGTTAACGTGACTCTGGCTTTTTATCCGCCGGCGCTTGCAATATGGTGTTGGTTCGCCGTAAATTTTATCCTTTTGCTTATCACGCTGCTGCCTTTTAAGACGGTAAAACAGGCCCCTTATTTTACGTATCTGCTTAACACTTATCTTACCGTACTGGCGTGCCTGGGCATTTCTTCCGTCCCGGGCGCCACGCATTGTATTGCCGACGGTTATTGCCCTTTCTACTCCGTTCAGATTTTGTTGTCGCAGAATATAATGCCGCTCTGGGCCGCTTTTCTGTTTTACGTTTATTTTTTCAAAAAACCGAATATTTATTTTCTGGGCCTTTCGCTCGGCGGATTGGGATTTTGGATTATAGTCAAATTTGCCCGTCTTGAAGTTATTGACGGCATGTGGGGAATGGGGCTTGTGATTTTAATTATTTCCGGCTTAGCAGGTTTTGCGCTCGTCAAAATTCACAATAAAATAAAGGGGGCGGAAAATGACTGACGGGCAAATGCTGAGTTATGTCCCCGAAGATAAAAAGACCGCCGCGCGGGCAATTTTACAAAGCGGCAAAAACGGCGACATGCCCGTAATCATAAAAATAATTTTGGGCGCGGGCGCGTTTGCGTCTTCAATACTTTTCTTCTCGGCCCTGGGCGCGTTTTCATATATGCTGCTGGATGGCGAGGCGTATATCGCCGTCGGCGTCATATCCATGGCCGCGGCAATACTATTAAAAAAATTCGCGCTGCCGCGCCTGGGCCCCATGCTCGGTTTTTTCTTTGACCAGTGTTTGCTTGTTGCCATGTTGTTCGGCCGCGTATGCATTTTTGCGGGCGCTGAGAATATGAGACTGGAAATAGACGGCTTTTTAATTTTAAGTTTTTTTATGGCCGTTATACCGTATAAATTTTTTGATAATTTCATAGACCGTTTTATCGCGGTGTTCGTTTTCGCAGTCTGCGTTTACGTTAAATATTTCTTTATGATGCCGCGCTGGCACCGCGTTCAAAATATAGATTTCGCGCCGGTAATTTTATTTTTCTTTATGGGCGCGGGCATTATTTTCGCGGCGCGCAAAAAACTTTTTAATCCGGCCGCGTGGGCGTTAATAACCTCGGCGTTAATCCCGTCAATTTTTGTCGTTTTCTTCGCGTCGGCGGGCTGGTTTGACGGCGTTGACGCAAAACTGCAATCCTCTTACCTGGACGTGGTTTTCAACTGGCAGAAAATGGTTTTGGTTATTTATTTCGGCTTGATGTTTTTGGCTTATAAAAAATTTACCGCGAAAATTAAACATGACGACTATCTGGTTTTTGCCGTCTTAATTTTTGCGCTGCTGCCTTTTAATCTTCCGGTCCTTTACGGGCTGTTTTTCCTGCTGCTCGGCAAATTTTTTGAGGATTTGAGCATTGAAATTCTCGGCTACGCAACGCTGGCCGGCGGCATTGTTTACCTTTATTACAGCCTGCAGGTTTCGCTGATGACAAAATCTCTGCTGCTCATGGCAAGCGGTTTATTTTTGTTCGGCCTGCGGCTTGCGGTACGGAGGTTTTATGCGCGCTAAACTTTTTTTACTTTTTATATTTTTAATTTGCGCCGCGCTTGTTTACGCCGTTTGGCAAAAAGAAATGGTTTTAAAAAATGGCCAAACTTTCTATATGGAACTGCGCCCGACGGACCCGCGCTCCTTAATGCAGGGCGATTATATGGCGCTGCGCTACGCCGAAGATTCCTTTTGCCTTAAACTTGACGACAAAAATATAGCCCGCGCTTATGAATGCGACAGATGTATCTGTAAAATTGTTTTAAAGCACAAACCTGATTCTTTCTTTTTTCAGGAGGGCCACGCGGAAATTTATTCCCGCGCGAAATACGCTATTTTAAAAGGCAGCGACAACGGCGTCCAGATTACAAGCGTCCTGCTGGCAGGTCTTGCCGATGAAAATCTAAAGGAGTTAAAACCCTGATGCCACAGTACCAAGCGGAAATTGCCGGCGGGAAATTTATTATCAAAGGCGGCGAAGCGCGCCACCTGACCGGCGTCATGCGCGCGAAAAACGGCGACGGCATTAAAATTTTTGACGGCGTTAAAAAATATTCCGCCGTCATAGAAAGCGCCGGCAAAACGCTTGTGCAGGGCAGTATCACCGGTGAAATTCCGTTAAAACTGCCGCCAAAAAATTTAACTTTATGTTTTTCCCCCGTCGGAAGAACTGAAACGGAAGAAATTTTGGATAAAGGCGCGCAGCTGGGCGTACGCGCTTTTCTGCCCGTCATAACCAAACGCACGGAACACGACGTTTCAAAAAAATGGGATTCTAAAAATGACCGCTGGCGCGCTGTCATACTCGCCGCGGTCAAGCAGTGCGAAACTTCTTTAATCCCGCAAATACTGCCGCCGCAAAAGTTTGAAAACGCGCTTGCCGCGGGCGATATTATCGCTTATGAGAAAGAGACAAATACTCCGCTTTCCAAAATTATTTCCGGCAAAAAAGATATTAGAATTTTTATAGGCCCCGTCGGCGGATTTACGGAGCGGGAAATTGAATTGGCGCTAGGGCGCGGCGCGCAAACGGCCGCGCTCGGCGTAAACATAATGCGCGCGGAAACCGCGGCTCTTGCCGCCGCCGCAATCGCGCTGTCATTATGAAAGTATTTATAAAAACCTTTGGCTGCCGCGTTAACCAGACAGAATCTCAGGCTATCAAAGAAATGTTCGCGGTTCAGGGCGCGCAGTTTGTTAAAAATTTTGAAGACGCAGAGATTGCCGTCCTAAACACCTGCACCGTAACCTCAAAAGCGGACAGCGACGTTGAAAAAATGACGCGCCAGATTCTGGCCAGAAACCCGCGCGCAAAACTTGTGCTCACCGGCTGTTACTCCGCCGCGCACGGCGACAAAATTAAAAAAAAATTCCCGAAAGCGCGGATTATTGACAAGTATGAACTGGCGCGCGAATTGTTTGGCAAAGATACCTGCTGGACCGTTTCCGGCGCGGAGGGCAGGAGCCGCGCTTTTGTCAAAATACAGGACGGGTGCGACTGTTTTTGTTCCTACTGCATTGTGCCTTTTGCGCGCAACAAAAAAATCTCAAAACCGCTGGCGGACGTTACGGCGGAGATACAAAATTTAATCTCAAAAAATTTCCGCGAAATAGTGCTGACGGGGATAAATATAGGTAACTATAAATGCCCTGCTACCGGCGCGGATTTGGCGGGTTTGGCAGCGGAAATTTTTAAGCTGCAGGGCAAATTCCGCATAAGATTTTCTTCCATTGAACTTAATACAGTGACTGGCAATTTGATTGCAGCCGCCAAAACCGGCGGCGGGAAATTTTGCAACTACTTCCACATTCCGCTGCAAAGCGGCTCTGATAAAATTTTAAAAGACATGAACCGCCGTTATACCGCGGCGGAGTACGCCGGCCGCGTTTCGGAACTGCGAAAAATTTTCCCCGATATAGGCATTTACGCGGACGTTATCGCCGGATACCCGACGGAAACCGACGGAGATTTTGAAGAAACTTATAACTTTATAAAAAAATTAAAACTGAGCGGCCTGCACGTTTTCAGTTTTTCCCCCCGCCCCATGACCGCCGCCGAAAAACTGCCGCAGCTGCCGCCCGCAGCCGTCAAAAACCGCGCGGACAAACTGCGCGGACTGGATAAAATACTGCGCGCTGATTTTGCCGCTTCGCAAGCCGGCAAAACGTTGGAAGTGTTGGCCGAAAAAACCAAAAACGGCCTAACCTCCGGCGTAAGCGGCAATTTTTTAAGAGTAACTTTTTCCCAGCCCGCGCAGGCCGGCTCTTTACTAAATATAAAAATAACCGCCGCGGAAAATGACCTTTTGCGCGGCACAGTTATATAAAGCACCATTTTGTGTGCAGAACCCTCACCCTGCCCTCTCCCTTTTAGAGAGAGGAAGAAATACTGTTTCAGATTTTTCCTGTCTCTAACGCTACCCCTCACCCCTACCCCTCTCCCGCAAGGGGCGAGGGGAAAGGCATAAAATGCTGCTGTGTCGTTACCGCCGTTCCGCTGTTTGCTGTTCCGCCGTTCAGTCGTCCGTAAGAAAAATTTCACAGGATTTTGAGATGATTTTCAATTTTCTCCGGCCTGAGCAAGTACTTAAAGCGGAGCGTACGGCGAGGGCCGGAAAAATTGAAAATCGTCCAAAAGCCGAAGAAATTTTTAACTCCCAACCAAGCGACCAACGGGAGCGAAACAGCAAACGAACGCGAAGCCCTGGCCGCGCCGTAGCGCAGCGTAGGCGGGCACAGCCGTTGTCTATGATATTAGCTATAATATTTTTATGAAGAGCATACGTGAACTTTATAAGGCGGGCATGGGGCCCTCCAGCAGCCACACTATGGGGCCGCGCAAGGCGGCGGAAAACTTTTTGGCCGAAAATAAAAACGCGGACAGATTTAAAGTTTATTTGTACGGTTCCCTGGCCATGACCGGCAAGGGGCATTTGACCGACGTAGCGGTTATTGCCGGCCTTGCGCCGAAACCCGTTGAAATAATTTGGGAATATAAAATATTTTTGCCCTTCCACCCCAACGGAATGAAGTTTGAAGCTTATGACGCGGCCGGCAATTTGCTGAACTCAAAAACCGTTTACAGCGTCGGCGGCGGCGATATTTCCGACGGGGCGGATAAAAAAGAGGATTCCGTTTATCCGCACAAAAATATGGAAACCATTTTGAATTACGCGGCTGAGCATAAAATCCCCATCTGGGAATATGTGGAAGACGTTGAGGGAAAAGATATTTGGGCGTTTCTGGCTTATATATGGGAACAAATGCAGAAAACCATTGAGCGCGGGCTGGAAAAACGCGGCGCGCTGCCTGGAGATTTGCGCCTTGAACGCAAAGCCAAAAGATTTTTCAGAAAAGCGGAGACCGCGCCGCCTTACGTGCAGCGCATGAGCACTTTATTTTCATACGCGCTTGCCTGCGCCGAGGAAAACGCCGCCGGAGGCACCGTCGTCACGGCGCCCACCTGCGGGTCCTGCGGCGTGGTTCCGTCAGTACTGCGGCTGACAAAAGAAATTTTTGAATACCATGACGCGGCTATCATACGCGCGCTTGCGACGGCCGGCCTCGTCGGAAACCTTGCAAAAGCGAACGCGTCAATTTCCGGCGCGGAAGTAGGGTGCCAGGGCGAAATAGGCATAGCCTGCGCCATGGCCGCCGCCGCAGCCTGCCAGCTTGAAGGCGGGGATAATAAACGCATAGCTTACGCCGCGGAAATGGGGCTTGAGCACCATCTTGGCCTGACGTGCGACCCAATAGGCGGATTGGTGCAAATACCGTGCATAGAGCGCAACGCGCTTGCCGCCGCGCGCGCCATGGACTGCGCGACTTACGCCATAGCCTCCGACGGCGAACACCGCGTTACATACGACGAAGTTTTGGAAACCATGATGCAGACCGGACGGGACATGAAAAGCGATTACCGCGAAACTTCCGCCGGAGGGCTGGCAAAATTTTTTAAAGATAAATTTAAAAACAGATTTAAATTTGAAAACAAATTCTGGAAAAAGAAGGAGGGTAAATAATGGAAACGGCAGAAATAATTTTTAAAAGACGCAGCATAAGAAAATATAAACCCGGCGCGCCCGTTACCGACGCGCAGGTTAAAAAACTGCTTTCCGCGGCCATGGCCGCGCCGACGGCGAGAAATATGCAGGAGTGGGAATTTCTGGTTCTGAGGGACAGGAAAAATTTGGACAAAGTGCTTGCCGCGCACCCGTACGCGGGCATGATTAAAGAAGCTCCGTGCGTAATAATAGTCTGCGGAAATACGACGAAGGACCCCGTGGGCTACTGGCCGGGCGACTGTTCGGCCGCGCTGCAAAATATTCTTCTCATGGCCACCGACATGGGCCTGGGCAGCGTGTGGCTGGGCGTTTATCCGCGCGAAGAAAGAGTGAGCGCTATTAAAAAAGCTTTTGACCTGCCGGCGCATATAATGCCGCTGGGAATAGCCGTCATAGGAACCGCGGCCGAGGAAAAAACGCCCGAAGACCGTTACGACGCCGCGAAAGTGCATTTTGAGAAGTGGTAATTTTTTGACAGGCGGCCCCGCGCGGTTTAACGCGGGGCCGCCTTCGGTTTTTCAGTTTACCGGCAATCAAATTCTTCAAATATCATATTTATTTTTTCATTACTTTCATTTACAGCGCGGAGCGCCAGTCGGTCTTTTATAATATCCCATCCGTAAACTTTTGAAAGCAGCAGGAAAATTCCCGATCGTTCAAACCCTCGGGTTCTCTTATCCCCATCATCATTGCGGACGCCGCAGTACCGAAAGTTAAACCGTTCCCGCCGCCCGCGGTAAACGGCGCCGTGTATCTGCCAGGCGAAGCTTTGCCGGAAGCGCGGCCGCCGTCAAATTGCATATTATAAAAATCTTTAAAAAACGCCTCCTTACGCGGGCCGTCTCACGACGGCGTTCTACAACATATTGACTAGCAAATAATATATTGATAAAATTATATTGATAATAAATTATCAATTTCTTTTTTAACCTTTAATATTCTAAAAACAGAAATATAACGAGCAATATTTTTCAAATGAAACTAGCGGAAATGATAAAACAAAAGCAAATTACGGCGCAGTACGCCCCCGAAGCGGCGCTCAGGCGCATGCTGGTTTATCTTGAATATTTAAAAGGCCAAAACGCGGAGTTTATATCTTCCGCCCAAATTTCCGCCCGTTTTAATTTTACCGCGATACAGGTCAGAAAAGACATAGCTTATACCGGTTTTAACGGCCGGCCGAAAAACGGATATAAAAGAACCGAGCTTATACACAACATAGAAGGATTCTTAGGCATAAACGATACTATGGACGCCTTTTTAATAGGCGCGGGCAATTTGGGCAAAGCGCTGGCTTCCTACGGCGGCTTTGCCAAATATTCTTTGAATATCGTGGCCGTCGGCGACGATAATCCTCAGCTGCACGGCAGACAGATAAACGGCAAAACTATTTTCCCTATGCATAAAGCCGTGGATTTAATAAAACGCATGAGGATAAAACTGGCTATTATAGCGGTATCTCCCCGTTCTTCTCAGGCCGTGGCGGACACGCTCGCCAAAGCGGGAATAAAAGCCATATGGTGTTTTTCCTCGGAAAGAATAAACTGCCCCCCGGGCGTGATAGTGCAGAATGAAGATTTAGGCGCGTCTCTCTCTGTCCTGTGGCAGAAGCTGCTTGTGTCAGAGCAGGCGGCGCGCAAGAAAAAATAAGGAGACTCTACAGCATGTCATTAGAAAAACTAAACGATATCGCCGTTATTCTTAACGAATACGACAACAGCCCCGACAAACTTATCCCCATACTTCAGAAAGTCCAGCAAAAATATAATTATCTGCCGGAAGACGCCATGACTTTTGTGGCCAATTCTTTGGGCATATCGCCCGCCAAAGTGTTCGGAGTGGCTACGTTTTTTTCGCATTTTTCCATTGTTCCCAAGGGCAAACATATAATCAAAATATGCGACGGCACCGCGTGCCACGTTAAAAAGTCCGAAAATATTATTCAGGCTGTGGAAAAGAAGCTGGGTCTTGCGCCGGACAGACACACCTCCGCCGATTTTATGTTTACCCTGGAATGCGTTTCCTGCCTGGGCGCGTGCGGCATAGCACCCGTGGTTGTTATTGACGAAGAAGTGCACCCTCAGATGACGCCGGAAAAAGTTACCGCGCTTATTGACGAGACGGCCGCTAAGGAGAAAGCAAATGTCAACAGTTAATCTTCGGGAAATTAAAAAGACTTACGATAACCGCTGTAAAAATATAAATACCAGAATAATTATCTGCGCCGGCACGGGCTGCGTTTCCAGCGGTTCGCTTAAAATTTTTGAAGAATTCCGCAAAGAACTTGCAAAACGCAAAATAAATGCCTCCTTAAAAATTTCCGAAGACTGCCGCGAAGCCTATCTTTCAAAAAGCGGCTGCCAGGGTTTCTGCCAGCAGGGGCCGCTGCTGAGCATAGGCGATATTTTTTATACCAAAGTAAAAGAGAGCGACGTAGCCGAGCTCATTGAAAAAACGATAATGAAAGGGGAAGCGGTTGAAAGACTCCTTTATAAAAACCCCGCCGACGGCAAACAATATAAAACTACGGCCGAAATACCTTTTTATAAAAAACAGACCAGGTTTCTGCTTAAAGACTGCGGCAAAATCAACCCGGAAGACATTAATGAATATATAAATCACGGCGGTTATTTCAGCGCGGCCAAAGCCTGCGCGGATATGACCGACGCGCAGGTATGCAAAGAGATTTCCGACTCCGGCTTAAGAGGGCGCGGCGGCGGCGGTTTTCCCACCGGCAAAAAATGGGATTTAACGCGCCAGTCCCCGGGCCCGAAAAAATACGTAATCTGCAACGGCGACGAGGGAGACCCGGGCGCTTTCATGGACAGAAGCATAATGGAAGGCAATCCGCACGCGGGTAGTGAGGGCCTGATTATAGCGGCTAAAGCCATAGGCGCGGACGAGGGTTATATTTACGTCAGAATGGAATATCCTCTTGCCGTTGAACGCATTAAAACGGCCGTAAAACAGGCTGAGGAACTGGGTATTTTGGGACTGGGTATTTTCAACTCCGGGCAAAATTTCAAAGTTAATATTATGGAGGGAGCGGGCGCTTTCGTATGCGGAGAGGAGACGGCGCTTATCGCTTCCGTAGAAGGAGAAAGAGGCATGCCCAGGCCAAAACCTCCTTTCCCAGCCGTAAGCGGCCTGTTCGGAAAACCCACGGTTATCAACAACGTGGAAACGCTGGCCAATATACCTAAAATTTTGGAAACAGGCGCGGGAGAATTTCGCAAAATCGGCACGGCCGGCGCGCCGGGGACAAAGACATTCGCTCTTACCGGGCACGTCTGCAACACCGGCCTTGTTGAAGTTCCCTTCGGCACCACTTTGAGGACTATTATTAACGATATCGCCGGCGGAACCAGCAATGATGCGGGCGAGGCTGATTTTGAAGCTTTTAAAGCGGTGCAAATCGGCGGGCCGAGCGGCGGCTGCCTGACTAAAGAGCATCTTGACATGCCTATTGATTTTGACTCTCTTAAATCCGTAGGCGCTATGGTGGGCTCCGGCGGATTGGTAGTAATGAACAGGGACACCTGCATGATTAATATCGCAAAATTTTTTATGAATTTCACGCAAAACGAATCCTGCGGAAAATGCGTTTCATGCCGGGAGGGTACTAAGCAAATGCTCTCCATGCTTACGGATATCACCGAGGGCAAAGCGGAAATTAAAACTTTAGATCTGCTTGAAGGGCTGGCAGGCGTCGTCAAAGTGTCTTCCTTATGCGGCCTTGGCAAAAGCGCGCCAAATCCGGTGCTTTCCACGCTGAAATATTTTAAGGACGAATATTTGGAACATATAAAAAATAAAAACTGCCCGGCCAACGCCTGCAAAGCGCTGGCCAAATATAAAATTATCGCGGAAAAATGCAAAGGCTGCACCGCCTGCAAAAGAGCCTGTCCGGCAGAAGCAATAAACGGAGAAGTAAAAAAACCGCATGTAATTGACGTCAAGAAATGCATTAAATGCGGGGCGTGTATTTCTGCGTGTAAATTTAACGCCGTCGCGGTCGGAGGATAAAATGAGCAACAGAGGTTATGTAACGGTTGAAGGAAAACAGATTCCAATAGAAAACGAAAAAAATTTGCTGGAGCTTATCCGTAAAGCAAAAATTGAAATCCCCACATTTTGCTATCATTCCGAGCTCAGCGTATACGGCGCCTGCCGTTTATGCCTTGTGGATATTGAGGGTATGGGCATACAGGCTTCCTGTTCCATAGAGCCTAAGGACGGCATGAAAATCAGCGTCCACACGCTGCAAATACGCGATATACGGCGCACGAATATTGAACTTTTACTGGCTTCCGGCAATCACAACTGCGCCACCTGCGTTAAAACCGGTTATTGCAAACTGCAGGAGATAGCAAGGAAACTCGGCGTAAAAGAAATACGTTTTAAACCTACGCCGGCAAAGCAGGGGCGGGACACAAATTCTCATTCCCTCGTCAGAGACCCTGACAAATGCATTTTATGCGGGGACTGTACCAGAATGTGCAGCGAGGTGCAGGGAATAGGCGTAATAGACTTTGTGGGCCGCGGCAGCAAAACGCAGGTGCAGCCCACTTTCGGCAAACATTTAAACGAGGTGGAATGCGTCAACTGCGGACAGTGTTCCAGAATATGCCCCACGGGCGCTTTGTCAAGCAAGTCCGAAGTTTCGCAGATTTGGCAGGATATTTGGAATGAGGAGAAAAAAGTCGCGGCACAGATAGCGCCCGCCGTCAGAACGGCGCTTGGCGAAATGTACGGCCTGAAAGAGGGCGAAAACAGCACCGGACTTATAGTAACGGCTCTCCGCATGCTCGGTTTTGACTATGTCTATGATACTTCTTTCGGCGCGGATTTAACCATATTTGAAGAAGTGAACGAGTTTATAAACCGCTTTGAAAAAGGCCGGAATCTCCCGCTGTTTACGTCCTGCTGCCCGGCGTGGGTAAAACACGCGGAGCACTGCCACTCCGATTTACTTGAGAATATTTCCACCTGCAAGTCCCCGCAGCAGATGCTGGGCGCGGCGATAAAAGAGGATTTTGTAAGAAAAGGCGGTAAAAGGGAAAACATCTCCGTAGTTTCCGTCATGCCGTGCACGGCTAAGAAATACGAGGCAAAACGCCCGGAGTTTTCCAAAAACGGAGACCCTGACGTAAGCAATGTCCTCACCACCATGGAGCTGGCCCGCATGATAGACGAAAAGGGCATAAAGTTCCTTGAGCTGGAGCCTTCTTCTTTTGATTTGCCTTTCGGTTTTAAAACCGGCGCGGGCATTATATTCGGCCACGCAGGCGGCGTGACGGAAGCCGTCGTGCGTTACGTACTTGGCAAAGTCAGCCCGGCGGCTGATTACAGGCCCGTCTGTAAAGTTCTGCAGGAAACCAAAGAGCTTAAGGAATTGGAGATTGACCTCGCCGGCAAAACGGTAAAAATAGCGGCGGTCAGCGGGCTTAAAAACGCGCATAAACTTATTAAAGACATACAAAACGGCAAAAAATATTATGACTTTGTTGAAGTAATGGCCTGCCCCAACGGCTGCGTGGCCGGCGCCGGGCAGCCGGTTTCAAATACCGCCAAAGATATTAAAAAACGCGCCGAAGGTTTATATAACGCCGACAATCAGACCCAGCTGCATAAGTCCCAGGACAATCATTATATAGCAAAGTTTTATGAAGAAGCGCTGGGCGAAACCGGCGGCAAAAAAGCGCATGAACTGCTGCATACGCATTATCACAACCGAAAGCGCATTAAATTTAACAGTGCGCCCGCCGCCGCGGACAAGATTAATATTGAAGTATGTTTCGGCACGTCGTGCGTGCTTAAAGGCGCGAAGAAAATGCTGGCCGATATACGCAAATACGCAAAAGACAATAAATTAGACGCGCAGATTAAAATGACGCCTTCATTCTGTTTTGAGAAATGCAACAAAGGTCCCGTAGTAAAAATTGACGGCCTGACAATAGAACAGGCTACGATGGAAAAAGTGGAAGCCGCGCTTGACCTTAAAACCAAAGCCTCCGTCAAATAAAAAATATATGAGGATAAATGACGCCGCCGCTTTAATATACACCCGCGCCGCCCATTGCAGAGACTGCCACAAATGTCTGCGCGGCTGCCCCGTAACGTGCATAAGCATGAACGAGGGGCAGGCGCAGGTGCTTAACAGGGACTGTATCGTGTGCGGCGGGTGTTTGCGCAATTGCCCGCAGAAAGCAAAGCAGTACGCAAGCAGTATTTACAGGACGGAAAATCTGCTTAAAAATTTCGGCAGAAAGACGGCGGTTTCAATAGCGCCGTCTTTTGCGGCAGATTTTGACGCCTGGCAGCAAAAGCGCTTGCCCGGCGCGCTGCGGATGCTGGGTTTTGACTATGTTTTTGAGACCGCCGCCGCGGCCTATTATGCCGCGCTGGAATCGCTGAAATATATAAAACGCGCGGACAAAAATTTTATCCACTCTTCCTGCCCGGCGGTAATTAACTATATAACAAAATATAAACCGGAGCTTGCCGGCAGCATTGCGCCCGTGGTCTCCCCCATGATAGCGCATGCTAAAATAATAAAGGATTCCGTCGGGGCGGATACGGACATCGTCTTCGTCGGCCCGTGCGTGGCTAAGAAAGACGAGGCTTTGTGGGATTCTTATAAAGGTCTTATCGCCGAAGTTTTGACATTTAAAGAACTGGAACAAATGTTAAAAACAAAAGGCATAGACTTAAAAAAGTGCGAAGAAAGCGCTTTTGATAAGCCGTCATTTTACAAAGCGCAGTATTATCCTCTGCCGGGCGGCATTTTGAAAACGCTTGACGCGGACGGCGAAAACCAGCCAAAAAAAATACTTTGTTTTGACGGCGAAGCGGGCGTTAAAAACGCGCTTGATAATTTTGAGTCCCAAAACTGCGACGTTGAGCTTATGTGGTGCGCTGGCGGCTGTCTAAACGGCCCTGCCGGCCTGGAAGATAATTTGATAAAAAAACGCGCGAATATATTAGATTACGCCCAAAGCAACAAAACCGGATACAAACCCGATACTCTGCCTCAAAATATAAATTTAAGCAATAATTTTACGCCCGCTCCCACGCAGGCCGCCGAGCATACGGAAAAAGAGATAGAGAATACGCTTAAAGCCATGGGCAAAGAAAAGGAAGAGGACCGTCTCAACTGCCAGAGCTGCGGCTACCCCGGCTGCAGGGAAAAAGCGATAGCGATACTTAACGGCTACGCTCAGAAAGAAATGTGCATGCCTTATTTAAGGAAACATTTATTAACGCAAAACGCCGGCATTATAGACAGTATGCCCGGCGGCGTGGCGCTGCTGGACAGTAACCTCAACATAGTGCAGACCAACGCCTATTTCAATAAAATGTTTAACTGCGCCAAGGGCGCGGCGGGCAGCCATATCTCCGTGCTTATGGACCCGCATCCGTTTGAAAAAGTGCTCAGCGGCGAGGTAAAAGAAATTAACTGGATACATGAATTTACCGCCTATAATCTCAAATGCAGATTTATAGTTTACGATATAAAGGATAACGAGCAGCTCGTCGGCGTATTTATACCGATTTTAAATGAAGAGGAACTTTCCAAAATCAAATCCTCCATCAAAATGCAGGCGGTTGACAAAGCGAGAGAACTGCTCAAACACCAGATAGAGACCAGTCAGAAAGTGGCCAAATATCTGGGCGAAAGCACCGCCGAGTCGCAGGACATTGTCAACCAGATAATGCAGATAACCTCAGACGGCGACGGGGATTAACTATGCAGTATATTGAAACGCTGCAGTACCGGTATAACAAGCTGGACAATACCGTCTGCGGCGACGATATTACCGTTATGCGCACCAAAGATTCCACGGTGGTTATCGTCATGGACGGCATAGGCAGCGGCATACGCGCCAACTTGTGCGCCACGCTGTTTGGCAATGAACTTGTTTGTTTTTTGGAGAAAGGATATTCGCTGCTGGAAGCGTGCCGCCTTGTGGTGGAAACCATAAAAATAGGCAAAAAGACGGATAATTTTGCCGCGTTTTCCGCCGCCAATATTCTGCATAACGGCTACGCGCAAATGGTTACCTACGAAGGGCCGGAGCCTGTTTTTATCAATAATAATTTCGCCTATATCCCGCAGACGCGCGTACTGCGCGCCGGCGGCGAAAACCTTATTGAAAGCAACTGCCTGCTGGGCAAAGACAAAGCGCTGCTTTTGTTTTCCGACGGGCTGTCCCAATCCGGCATGGGGCACGGTTTTGGTTACGGCATAGGGTCCGGCGGCGTGGCGGACAAGCTTAACGAATATTTGGTTTCCGGCATAAAATATGACGAAGCCGTAAAAAAAATGCTGGAGTACTGCAAAGCAATATCCGAAGATAAATGGGAGGACGATACTTCCCTTGTGATTATCAAAACCAGAAACGCGGTAACGGCAAATATTTTAACCGGCCCGCCCTCCGGCAAAAACTTAGATGAAAAATTTATTAATGATTTTAACAAAGCGCCGGGTCTGAAAATAGTCTGCGGGTCAACCACGCTTGACGTGTACGCCCGCGTTACAAAAACCGCCGTAAAAATGCAGGAAAGTTCTAACCCTTTTGAAGCGCCCACTTATAAAGCGGACGGTCTTAACTTCGCCTCGGAAGGAGCGCTGATGCTAAACCAGCTTTATAATCTTTATGAGCTTAATCCCGCAAATTTAGACGGCGGCGCGCCCATAGCGCGGCTCAAAGAGCTTATTGACGTGTCCGACAAGATAACCTTTTTCTACGGCGCCGGCGAAAATAAAGAACAGAACGACAGCATGATGTTTTCCCAGTTAAGAATATTTCCCCGAGCCAAAATAATCAAACTGCTGACGGACAAATTCAAACAGCTCGGAAAAGTCGTAGTAGTGCATAAGTACTAAATAATTTATTCAGCGCGCATGCGATTATAGGAATTATTATTTTCTTCTTCATAAAACACGGCTTCGGCTCAGGTTTTGTTTCCGTTTTTAACGGCTTCTGACGTCGGAATTAAAAGTACCCGCGGAATAGTTGTTAAAAAATCCGCCGCCGCACCGGACGATTTTTACACGCAGGAAGCTAAATATTATTTGAGAGAAGTTTACAAAGAAGCAAACCATTAACGCAAATATGTATTTGGGGAAATTACCGGCGTCTGGGAAAAAATAAATTAATGCAGGGTATAATATTTACCCGTTACGTTGTCCACGGTGAGTGTCCCGCCCAAACTTACGCACACGCTTTGCGCTGCTGTGGTTCTCTCAAGACAATACCGGAGATTGGGGGAACCTGACTGCGCAAAATAAAACTCCATCGCATAGTCTGCGTTCGTATAAACGTAAACAGAGGAACTTGAGCCTGCCCCGCCGTTTGCCCGTATAATAAAAGATTTTTTATTGTCGCACGTATAATATGTCGTCTGCGCTGAACCGCTTGAGACGCAGTTTTTGAAAGACACGTCCACATCCAAATCGTTTA
The DNA here is from genome assembly GCA_031254225.1 of Candidatus Elusimicrobium euhamitermitis. GTDB lineage: Bacteria > Elusimicrobiota > Elusimicrobia > Elusimicrobiales > Elusimicrobiaceae > Elusimicrobium > Elusimicrobium euhamitermitis. Next base: position 13,465 of record JAIRUU010000037.1, on the reverse strand, counting down.
TGTCCGCGGTATAAGATCCGGCCGCAAGAAAATATCTGTCCTCAGCTTCTTTAACGGCCTTTGCAACAATCATAGATTCCGCCAGCTTGCTTTTGAGAACGGATTTTTGGTATTGCGGCACGGCCGCCGCAGCCAGTATACCTATTATAAGCACGACAACCAGCAGTTCAATAAGCGTAAAAGCGGATTTTGGTTTGAGCATATTGATAATATATAAAATCACGGCCCAGAGGAACAGTGCATAGTCTTTTTAATATTTTATAACGTAAAAAGACTATGCATAAAAAAATACAACAAAAAAGCCGCCGTTTTCAACGGCGGCTTTTTTTATTTTATCTATCGGTAATCAAATTCGTTAAATATCATGGTCTGTTTTTCGTTGTTATCGTTTTTCGTATAGAGAATCAGCTGGTCTTTTACAAAATCCCACCCGTAAACTTTTGACAGCAGCTGGAAAAAACCGTGCTCGTTCAAACCTTCCGGCTCCCGTATGCCGAACATGAGCGTTGCGGAGGCTGGCTGGAAAGACATATTGTTGCCTGCGCCCAGAGAGTACGGCGCGTTAAACCTGTTGGGCGAGGCTTTGCCCCAAGCGCGGCCGCCGTCAAACTGGATAGTGTAAATATCCTTAAAAAATTCTTTACTCAGTTTTGCGGCGTTAAAAGTGACGCCGCCAGCCGCAGTCTGCACCTGCGCCAGCTGCCAGACTTTGCCTTTGACCGCGTTAAAATCCAGCGTTTTTCTCTTCAGAGAATAATTTAAATCGCTCTCTATCGGTTTTGCGTTAATATCCAGTTTTTTAAGTTCGTTTTTGCCGCTGAAAGCGTAAAACTCCTTTTCTTTATTTTGGGAATTTTTTAATTCAAAGGTTTTAAAATCCGCGGCGGGCGTCCATTTCCCCTCGGAACCGAACGTCTGCGGAACGTCTTTGAGATATGTTTCACTGAGCTGATATGTGTTGTCGGGATTAAGAGTAAGCTCGGTATTTATTCCGGCGCAGTCCGCGCACGGCAGCACGCCGGAGAACGCGCCGGCGTATTCGTCATTCATCTGTTGCGCGTTTTTAGGAGCCGCTGCGCAGGCCCCCAGCAAAACCGCGCAGGAAAATACTGCAAACAAAAGTTTTTTCATATTATTTCCCCTTGTTATAATGTCCTTTTAAAGAATTTTATAGTTTTATTTAACGCTTCGTCAAGCGCAACGCGCATACCAATGCCGCGCGCGGAAATCACCCGTTCATCAAATAAAAAGATATAATATAAGTATAGAATTTATTAAGTAATTAATAAAACACTCCCTGTAAAGGGAAATTGAAAAAAGGAAGTAACGCACACAATGGCAAAAGGAAAAATAAAATGGTTTAACGACCAAAAAGGCTACGGCTTTATAACTCCTGAAGACGGTTCCGCGGATTTATTCGCGCACTACCAGGAAATTCAGGGAGAAGGATTTAAAACCTTAGCGGAAGGCCAGGCGGTTGAATTTGAAGTAACAAGTTCGCCAAAAGGCCCCAAAGCTGTTAATATTAGAAAAATTTAATTTTTTATAAATATTAATAAAACAGCCCCGCGGCAATGCGTCTGCGGGGCTTTTTTGCCGAACAACGGGCAACTTATAAAACGGGGGCCGACATGGATTTAATAAAAAAGATAGAGGTGTTGGGTGATTCTATTTTGCGGGGAGTTATATTTGACGAACTTTCCGGCAAATATAAATTTATAAAGGAAAGCGCCGCCAATATGTTCAGCCTTAGCAATAATGTGGTTATTAACAACCACTCTAAATTTGGATGTACAAGTAAAAAAGCCCTGGCCAAATTGTCTTCTATATTGGAGAATACTCTGTCTGGAGATTTTGTGCTAGTGGAACTTGGCGGCAATGACTGCGATTATAATTGGACCGAAGTATGCCAAACTCCGCAGAAAAATCACAGGCCTAATATAGAACTTTCAGAGTTTAAAAATAATATTTGCGCTATTTTTGAACAGATAATATCCGCCGGTAAAAAGCCCGTTGTCATGACTTTACCGCCCATAGACGCGGAAAAATATTTTGATTTTATAGTAAACGGATGCAGGGAAAAGGCAAAAAATCTCATGGAATTTATAGGCGAAAAAAGCACTATATACCGCAATCAGGAGATGTATGCAAGCGCATTTGAAAAAATTGCTTTAAAATATCATATCTTCATAATCAATGTGCGGGAAAAACTGCTTGCCGTGCCGCGTTACAGCGACTATCTTTGTTTAGACGGCATACACCTTAACGCCCTGGGCCAGGGTTTAGTAAAACAAATTCTTGACGATACATACAGAGGATATTTAGCATCCGTGCAAACACAAAAATAATTTTTAGAATAGTAAAAGGAGATATGAATGGATACTGAAATTTTAGAGCAGCTTAAAAATATAACAAAACAGCTTGAGAAAATAACCAAACTGATGGAAGACGCAAATGCCGCGTCCGCCAGAAAAGAAAGTTTTGCGCCCCGTAAATTTTTTGATAAAAAGCCTTTCGGCGATAAAAAAGATTTCGGAAAAAAAGACTTCCGCCCGCGTACGCCGCGTTTTGACAATAACGGCAAGCCCAGGTTTATCGCCGACGGCCGCGGCTATGACAGCAGAAGAAAGCGTTTTTAGCATAAGAAAATTATTTTAAGTAGCCAAAGGCAACCGCAAAAAAAGGCAAACGGAGAATTTCCTTCGGCGGCGCACAGGCATTGCCGGTTCTTATAATTTCCGTACTTTTAACAGAATAAACCCCAGTCAAGTTTTGACTGGGGTTTATTCTGTTAAAAGTACGGAGAACAAAGTATTGACGGCAATATTCTCTTTAACAATTCGGCCCGTCTTAGTTTCACCGCTACGCGGCGTTTGTCTTCGCTTTTTTAAAATAAGTCTTATTCCTATCAGGAGACAAAAAATGCCCTAAAAAATATAAGGTTATTTTTTACTAAATACTATTATATAAATAAGGTTTGTATTTTGAATTATAATAATGTAGTATGAAATATTAAGTTATCTAACCAAAGGGAGAATTGTTATGAAAAAGTTGATGATTTTACTGGCAATGATAGTTTTGTCAGTTACGTCGCAAGCCGCAACGCAAACGGGTCAAGCCACGGTGGTAATTGAAAGCGTCGGCATCACAATTACAGCCGGGACTACTATGAACTTCGGCACTATAATATCTTCAACTGCCGCCGACAATATGGTTTTGAGCACGGGCGGAGTAGTAACGGGAGCTCTTGGTACGGGCGGCAGTCCCGCCGCCGGAACGTTTTCAATTACAGCCGCGGACAACACGCCGTTAACTATAAGCGCGTCCAACACCACGCTTACCGGACCCGGAGCGGCAATGGCAGTATCAACGTATACTTTTAACCCGACAAGCGGCACTTCCACAAACGCCTCTGGAACCATGGCTTTAAACGTGGGCGCCACGCTGGCAGTAGGCGCAAACCAAACTGCCGGAACATATACGGGCACTTATACTCTTACAGTAAGTTATTAATCCATGTCCGTAAAAAGTTGTTTACGGATTATAATTTGTCTTATATCAGTTTTGATTTTTAAATCAAACTGTTACGCCGCCGCCGCGCTTGCTTTAAACAACGGGTTATCCTTCGGCACCGTGCTTGTAAATACCGGAGGAGGAAGCGGCACGCTGTCTGCGGCGTCGGTATTTACGTCTTCAACGCTGCGGGCTTCCGGATATGCCGCCGGAAGCGTCAATTTTCAGGACACCATTCTTGCCGGAATAGATTTATTGGTAAATTTTTCTATTACGCCCTCTTCCGTAACTCTGAGCGGTCCGAGCTCGGGAGTTACCGTTTCAAATTTTACGCTCAACCCCTCAAGTTATGTATTGGCATTGTTTACTGCGGCAAATGTTAACGTATTATCAGGCGCGACTTTAACGATTCCCTCGGGAGTTACGGCAGGCGTTTACACGGGAAGCGTAACGTTTCAATCAAGCGGAACCTTGGCCGGAACAAACACCATAACTCTTCCCATAACCGTGACTATCGGGCAGCTTATTAATATAACTTCCGTGCGAAATATGAATTTCGGGATTGTGCAATCTACGCCGGGCAGCCAGTCGGTTATTTTAAGTACGGCGGGCGTAATTACAGGCGCCGCGTATTCCGTAGGGGGCACGCCTGCGGCGGGCGTTTTTACGGTGACCGGACAGCCCTCTCAAAATGTTACTATAACTTTCCCGTCGTCATCTTTTACCGTGACGTCTGGGGCTAACAGCATGACGGTTTCCGCCTTAACATCGTCTCCGGCGGCAGGGCAAAGCGTAAGTTTGGGTTCAACGGGAAGCTTCAACGTTTCCGCAGGAGGAACTTTGGGGGTAGGCGCAAACCAGCCTGCAGGAACTTACAGCGGCTCTTATACCATACAGGTAAATTATTAGGTGAAAAAATGAAAAAAATAATGGGTTTAGCATTTATTATAATTTTGGCTAACAGCGGTTTTGCAATTATGTCGGTGTCGCCTTATTCGGTAATTTTAGACGCGAATAGTTCCAAAAGAAACGCTTTGGTTAAACTGACAAATACGGCCAATGAAACAAAAACATTTAAAATAAGTTTTGTAGATTTCCGCCAAAAACAAGACGGCGGTTATGAGCTTATAGAAGAAAACGACCGTTCATCTTCAAAATTTATAGCGTATTCCCCGAGAAACGTAACGCTTGAACCCGCCAAAACGCAGACTATACGTTTGCAGCGTAAGTCTATGGCCGGCGAACCCGACGGCGAGTACGTATCGCATTTAATGATGCAGGAAATACTGCGCCCTGAGGCCCCGCGCCAAGAAAATAAAATGACGGACGGCGTACAAATAAATATTACTCCTCTTTACGCGGTAACTATTCCGGTTATTATCAGAAAAGGGAATTTGTCTTATAATGCTTCTATAGCTTATATGCTGTTTAAAGAGAACGCGTTAATTTTACAGCTTACAAGAACGGGAAATAAGTCTGCCAACGTTAATGTTTTGGTTAAGCACGCCGGAAAAGAAGCGGGGATATTAAAAAATATACGTATTTACGGAGATCAACGTTTTATTACAATACCTCTAAATAACAATGCCGTCAAACCTGATTCCCAAGGGGAGATAATTGTGACCGATGCCGACACCAACCTTGAGCTGGCTAAAACTTATTTTTAAAAGAACGCCGATAATCTTTTTAACCGTTTTATATATACTGCTTATAAACGCCGTACGCGTTTGCGCGCAAGAAGAGGAATTTTTTCTTTTTGCCGTTACCGCGCAAGGCGTTAAATCGGAAGAATTGGTAAGCGCTTATAAAGCAGAGGGCAAATTTTTTCTGTCGTTAAGCGAGTTTTTTAACGCTTTAAATGTTGATATACAAGTATACGACAATTATGCCAAAGGCTGGTTTTTAGACAAAAACAGAAAAATAGAGATTGATTTTGTTCATGCAGCCGCTTTTGCCGACAATGAAAAAATTGCGTTGGACAAAAGCGATTTTTTTACCGTTGACAACAACATATATGTTTCGTCGGAGCTTATGGAGCGGCTCCTTCCCGTAACCATTGAGCCCGACGAACTCCAAATGCAGCTGCTGGTAACATCAAAAGAAAAACTTCCGATAAAAATTAAAGAAGACGCCGCGCTTAACAGAACCAGCCTATCTTACGGCCCGGAGAATGACGGGTTTGAAAAATATATTTTTGACGGACGTTTTTTCAGCGCGCCCGTAGTTGACATAGCGTATACAAAAGGTTTTTATTCAAGAAATTTTAACGACGGTAAAAGACAGCTGAATTATTCCGACGGATATAATGCCGACGCCGCCATGATTTTTGCCGGCATGGACACGCATGTTTCGCTGTTCGGCGATTCTCAGGTAAACGACGGCGCGCCCAGAGCGCGCGTAATTATGGGACGCACGTTTTTAGAGGAACCGAAAAATAAAATCAATCTTACGCAGACATACGCCGGCGACGTGTATGGTTTTAGCAATACTCTTTTTACAAAAACGCAAAGCGGGCGCGGAATATATTTAAGTTCTTTCAAAGACCTTGTAACTTCCGCCGACAGGACGATAAATATTTCCGGTCCTTTACCCGCCGGATGGGAAGTGGAATTGTATAAAAACGGCATGCTTATAGAATTTAGGCAGGGGCCTGTTTCCGGAAGATACCAGTTCGGCAATATTCCGGTAGTATACGGATTAAACGTATTTAATCTTGTTTTTTACGGACCGTACGGCGAGATAAGAAAAGAAGAAAGACGTTTTTATTCCGGCGTATCGCCCGTAGGAAAGGGCGAAGCGGGCTATACGGCCGCGGCGTATCAGGCGAACCGTTACGTGTTTGAAAATAATGAGCCGCTTGTGTATAAAGATAATAATGCCGTTACCGGCGACGGGCGCGTATATTACGGTTTGTCGGATTACACAAGCATAAGCGCCGGGTATACTTACGCGCCGGATCCTGAAAATAACGGCATTCAAAAAAATTACGCAAGTTTAGGTATTATGACGGATTTGAGCGGAGCGTCGCTTGAATATGTGGCCGGTTATGATGCCGAGGGCAACATGGGGCATTTAGCCACTTTGCAAGGCAATGTTTATATAGGCGATATTTTTTCACAATACAATTATTACGGGAATATCCGTTCGGGAGCTTCTTTTGAAGGCGTCGGCAAATATAAAAAAGATACGTGGGAAACGCGGTTTTCCGGTATAATTCCGGCCGGATTTATAGGACTGCCGTACTACGTTTCTTATGAAAAGATTAATTTCCAGCAAAGTATTGACGAGGCGCAGAGGGCGATAATAAGAATATCGCCAAACTTTATGCGCTATTACAACATAACCGTTGAAAACAGATGGACGCAAAATATTTATTCCGAAAACGCGGCGCAAAATGACGTTAACGTTGCGGCAAGCATACAGGGCAGGTATTTTGGAGTCAGCGCAAACGCTTCCTGCGTAACCATGCCGGGAAATTATATAAACACGGCCGGGGCTAATCTGGGATACAGGTATAATAAAAATACTTATTTCCAGCTTGCCTGGCTGCATAATTATCTTAAATACAGTAATTATAAAATAGATACCGTAACGCTTAATGCCAACCGGATGTTCTTTTTCGGGGGATTGAGACTTGCGGCGGGTTATGACAGTTTTCATAATTTTAACTCTTCGCTTACTTATAATATAAGTTTTGGCAAAGTGCCGGACAGAAGCGCAATATTTACAAACGCGGACACTAAACTTACGCAAAGCGGAAGCGTATTTTTAAGGATGAAAGACGAGACTGATAAACCCGTTAAAGGCGTCAAGGTTATTTCCTCCGGATCTGCGGAACCTGTCCGCGTTTCTGATGAACGAGGAGAAGTATTGATAACGGATTTTCTGTCTTACCAGAAAACGCGTTTTATGATAGATATCTCAAGCATAGAGGATGTTTCTTTTTATCCGGATAAAGAAATTTTTAATTATGTACTCAGGCCTGGCGCGCTCAGGATTGTAGACGTATTGTTCAGGCACAAGGGTTCTATGGAAGGTAAAGTTCTGCTTAAAAGAGATAACGTTTCAGGTTTTCAGATAAACATAGTTGATAAAAACGGCAATACGGCCGCCAAAGTTTATACCGACGGCGCCGGTTCATTTTTTACCGATGAAATTAATTTCGGCTTTTATGATTTGACGGTATCGGACAATAAAGGAAGAATAATAGCAAGGAAAAACAATATTGAACTTAACAAAAACTTTTTAGAAATTATAGTTAAATAAAATGTATATAAATAAGATTTTAGATTTGAACTCCCTGTCCCCGAAATAACCAAGAAAATCCTAAACGGCACCCAGCCAAGAGACCTAACCTTTGAAAAACTAACTAGTATAAAAACTACCGACTGGAAAGAACAGGAAAATATTTTGAACGTTTAAAACTACTTAAAACTTGTTATTTTGTATCATAAATATATGAAGAAAAATATTTATGAGCCTTTTCCATCGTATCTGGATGATTTAATGGAACAACAGAGAAAAATGTTTGATAGTTTCTCTACATTAATTCCAAAAGCATCGCTCCCACCGAGTTTTGTTGAAAGGCTTGGCAACTATGGAGCTTTGCATGATCTTGTGGGTTCTCTACCTAAAATAGATATTCCAGAAAATTTGATACCAACAAACAATTGGTATACAGAGATAGAAAAAGTTTTCCCTAAGGCTGCAATCAACTTGTTTTCTTCTCCGGCAATGGATGCTTTATCAAAATCTCTATTAGCAAATCAAAAAATGTTTTCTGACATTGCCTCTACATATACCAATGTATTACCAACCCTTTATCCTTCTTTTAAAGCATTTCCTGCATTTACTCCAGAGATAGTGAAAAATGAACAAATAAGTCCCAAATATGGTCTTGCTGCACATGGGTGGTTCATAAGTAAGGTTTTTCCAGAGCAAGAAGAGATTTTGGTTGTTTTCAAGCGCGGCAAAGTTACCACAGAAGGCATAAATGAATATTTTGTTGATTTTTATTATAAAAACAATTGCGAAAAGTTAAAACGTCTATTAGAAGTAATTGTAGAGCATAATGCGTTAAAAGAGCGGAGGCAAATTCTCAAAGAATGTAAACAGATTATTGAATTATGTGAGGATAAAAAGATCGCTTGCTATACTACAATAATTCCTTTTTTACAGGCTCAAATTGATGTGGCTTTGGAAGTCCTTTATAAGAAATACGATGATAGTAAGGCAGATGTTGGTTTCGCAGATAAAGCTATCTGTATGTTAGTAGTCTCAACATTAGTCACAAAAGATCAGATAGCAGCCCATTGCATAAGTTCTTTTTTGTTAAATAACGACACTCAAAATTATGGCATAGAGAGAATACACGCAGTAGATATAAATCGACATAAGGTTATGCACGGGAAATCTATTACTTATGGTCACAAAGCTAATCTCGTGAGAATCCTAACAATGTATCACTTCATATTAGACCTTATAAGCCTTGCGCTTTCTGCGGAGCAAAAGCAATCTGTTAAGAATGAGATTGTCAAGAAAAAGAGAATTTATATAGCGCAAAAAAAAGATGTTAATCTTTTGAAACACACAAAAAGTAAGTGATTAAGAAAATATTAATATTTATAACTATGTTTATGTTTGCCACCATTTCTTTTGCGGTGGAGATAACCGCTGACAATTATCAAAGGTATTTGGGGAAGCGTATTAAGTTTGATCCTAATACTACTTCTGATTCATATAAAATCGGCAGAAAAATTTTTGATAATAAAAATATTATGGTGCAGTTTTAACAATTGTTAATATTGAACAGGATAAAAAGGAAATTTAATTCTTTTTTTGGCACAAGAATTAGAAAATGGAAAAATAGGTAAAATCAAGGTAGGTCGGAGACTGTTATGCACCTAACAGAAGATATGTTTTTGAAAACAACTGAAGAACAAATAAAAAATTTTCGTGGTAAAATACAAATACAACTTAACAAAGAGATAAAGAAAAAGAGAACCTCTAAACAGTATTTTACCCATAAGATAATAGAGTTTGTACTAGCGGCCTCCGAGGTATCAATAAATGATAGCTTGGATATATTGCTTTTGAAAACACGTAAAGTTATGGAGGCATTAATTTATTTAAAGTGGAGCAAAAAAGAAAATCAATATAACTATTTTATGTATAGAAGCATTTCTGATAACATAAATTTTTGGAAGAACGCTTCATTTTTCCCATGTTTAGACAAAAAATCCCAAGAGATTGGAGAAAAAAGAATTGAACAGCTAGAGGCAGAACTAAACTCATGTAATAAATATAAAGCTTCCCCAAAACCAAATTGGGGACAAATGGCAGCACAAGTAGAAATGGGAGCCAAGTACAAATTTTTTTACAAAACAACATCCGCTCTACTGCATTGTAGTGACTTTATACTTTCACGCAATGCCCCTATACATCAGTCCAAGGCAATGCTTGCGGAAATGGGACAACTTTTAGAAGAGTTTAAAAATGAAGTGGATAAAACACAAGGTATACCAAATAGCGACTATGTGCGGCTTACTAAATAAAGGCCCCCTTACTTTAGAGCAGAGTTAATTAAACTTCGCTTTTTTGCATGAGTCATTTTCTTTATGGCGAACTCGCGGCTTTGCGCTTCTTGTTTAGTTTCAAAACATTCAAAATAAACTAATTCCACCGGACAGCGCGAGCGCGTGTATTTGCACCCTTTTCCGCTGCGGTGTGCTTGCAAGCGTTTTTCAAGGTCATTTGTCCAGCCTGTATACAAGGTGTCGTCTGCACATTTTAGAATATAAGTGTAATTCATATTTTTAAAATTTTATCAAAATAACGCGCAAAGGTGACTGCAAAAAAGGCAAACAGAGAATTTCTCGCTGTTTGCCTTATATTTTTGGCCTAAAAGTCCCCTGAGAAGGCTCTCAGAGAAAGATATATAAAATCTTCCGACGACAAAATAAAAAAGCCCCCGGTTTAGGGGTGACTTTCTCTAAACCGGGGGACTAAATGGCGGAGTTGACGGGATTTGAACCCGCGGTCTCCCGCGTGACAGGCGGGCGTGTTGACCAGGCTACACCACAACTCCTAAATCAGATTGGCTAAAGTTAATTAAAGTTAAGCAAACTTTAGTAAATTTAATTAACTTTAATATTATATCAAAACCGTTCGGCCTTGTAAAACCGCACATTTTGATATAATAAAAATCAAAACGGAGATAAACTTATGAATGAAACTTATCAATTCCCGAATCTTAAAATCATTAAATTAGCTCTTATCGGCGGCGCAGTAATGTTGGCTTTTACAACAGTCTTATTGTTTTTTTTAACTAAAGACAGATTTCTGATTTCCATAATGTCCGCCGTCTTGGTTGCATTCTGCATTTTTGATTTTTTTGGCTATTTGCTTATTAAAAATTTTATGATGCGGCCGCTGCGTCTTCTCAATACCGGCACACCTATACCGGCCAAATTTACCGGCGTGGCGGAAGCTTTTTACGGCGGGAAAAGACATCTCAGCGGTTTTGCAATAGCCGTAAAAACCGAAGACGGCAAAGAGTACAAAAGCCACACTTTCACTTTTGACCCGCGGCCTTACGCGCCTGAAAATTTTACAATATACTTTGACGTAAAAAACCCAAAAAATTATTTTGTGGACACGCGGCCGGTGTTTGCCGCCAAAGGTAAAAAACCTAAAATTATTTAGAGATATATTAATAGCCAGCCGGCGGCGTGACAGCGGCTGCCGGTATGCGGACCATATTTTCTCTTTTCAGCGCGGCGTTTCGGGCGGCGGCGTAATAAGCCCTCAATTTTTCAACGTCAAGCGCGTTAATTGTTTTAGGCAAATTCGCCCAGATTGCGTGAAAACCAAACGGGCCTTTTGTCATTTCTTTAACCGCGTCTTCTTTGCTCCATCCTTCCACAACAATGCGGTAAACCGCCGTCATGGCGCCCGTTCTGTCAGCGCCGTGTTTACAGTGTATAAAAACCGGCAGGTTGGCCGGGTCCGCTATAATATCCAGAAAACTTTTTATATGTTTCTCTTTCAAATCCCACGCGTTGATTTTTATTTCTTTATAGTTAAGCGGAACGCCGGTTAAATATTTTTCATCGCTGTGGCCGGCGCGTAAATTTATTATTGTTTTTACGCCGTAATCAGGCAGTTTTTCAAAGCCCTCTTTCAGCGGCTGCGCGCCGCGGTAAAAATTATCCGAAATTTTATAAAAATTAGGCAGGCCCGCGGCGTCTATTTTTATTGCCTGCTGCGCGCGGCCGTCTAAAACCAAAAATAAAAAAACTAAAACGGCAAATATTTTTTTAAACATTTTTATTAAATTTATTCATCGCTCTTTCAATGCCGTGGGTCACGCAAAACTCTGCGGCCTCGGCGGCGGCAAGAACGGTTTGGCTTAAAAGTTTATTATCGGACTTCGGAAATTTGGAGAGAACAAAATCCGCGGTATCAAATTTTTCCGGTTTGGGCCCGACGCCGAAGCGCAGCCTGGGAATATCCCGCGTGCCCAGTAAATCAATAATATTCTGCATGCCCTTCTGCCCGCCGGAGGAGCCGCCCTCCCGCAGCCGCAGCGCGCCTAAATCAAGGGAAATATCGTCGTAACAAACCAAAATCTCTGACGGTTTTATTTTAAAAAATCCGGACAGATGCCGTACCATCTGTCCGGACAAGTTCATATACTTCAAAGGCTTTGCCAAATAAACGTCACTTGCGCCGATTGCAGTTTTGGCGTACTCGCCAAGCCCTTTGTAATTCTGCAAACTTACGCCGAGCTTTTCCGCCAAATTGTCAATAATCATGAAACCCGCGTTATGCCTTGTTAAAGCATATTCCGGGCCCGGATTACCTAAGCCCACAATTAGAGTCTGTCTACACATGTTACGCGCTTGCGTTTGTTCAAACCCCTTCGGGGCTGCATCAGATTTTTTGTAAATTTTCATTTTTTTATTCCTTACATAGCTTACGGCTATGCTCGTCATAAAAAAACAAAAATTTCCTAAAAAATCTGAGCAGCGCAAGCGTGTAACATGTGTTGACAGACTCTGGTTTAATAACCAATTATTTTTTATCCTTTGCGGCGGGGGCGGCTGGAGCGGCGGCGCCTTTTGTAAGGTTGCCTTCCTCATCCTTTTTGCCCTTTGTGCTGCTGCTTTCAGGCTGGGCCGGAGCAGCGGCGTCCGTCGCGGCTGCGGCGGCCGGCGCTTCTTCTTCCTCTTTAAACAGCATGAGGTGGACAATGCTTCTGGACGCGTCGCCCAGAATTTCAATTTTGTCCGAAAGTTTCAAATCAGCCACCGTAATGGGTTTGTTTATTGTCAAAAGCGTTATATCCACGACGATTTCATGCGGTATATCGCCCGGCAGACAGCGGACGTGAAGCTCCCTTATAACCTGGTTGACCATAGCGCCGTAAATTTTAACGTCGGCGGATTCGCCGGCAAGTTTAACGGGCACGACAACTTCAATCTTCCTGTCCATAGAGATTCTTTGAAAATCCACGTGATTCGGGGTGTCTTTAACGACGTGGTACTGCACTTCTTTGATAATCACCGTTTCCGCGCCTGCAGGCAGCGTTAACGAGACTATCGCGTTAGCCCCGCTTTTAAGGATGGTCTGCAAATCTTTTTCCGTCAAAGATATACTGACCGGCCCTTTATTGCCGCCATAGATGACAGCCGGAACTTTTTTGGCTTCCCTTATAGAACTGAGGACGCCTTTGATGCCGGCCTTTTCTCTTACTTCAGCATTTACTTTTATTTCCATTTTTACTTCCTCCAATGAATTACGTCAAAAATTATTTAAACATATCGCTTATGGACATGCCGTCGTGGTTTCTCTGTATCGCCTCCGCCAGTATGTATGAAATGGGCAGAATAACCACTTTCGGCCCCAGGTTTCTGTTGGCGGGCAGGGAGTCCGTGACAATCAATTTCTC
>JAIRUU010000128.1 GCA_031254225.1 Candidatus Elusimicrobium euhamitermitis | reverse complement strand
TGTTGCCCAGCACCATCATTTCTATGGAAAAGAAGGACTCAAATTTCGGCTGTCCCGTAACAAAACCCAGCCCTTTGCCCAGCCACCTTATAATAAAAGGCAGCACGCCGATATAAGTCAAAATATCAAACAGCGGCACGACGAGCAGTATGGGCATTAGCGCGGCTATAAAAAAATCCATGCGCGGCACGTTTACCATGCTGGGGAAAGCGAAGCCTACGCCGGCGTAAGCCTGGTTTACAAGCCACGTAAAGCCCTGAGCTATATACATGACAATCGTTTTCCCCCACGGGAAACTCAACATAAACCACGCTATAAAAAAGTTAAGGAGCAGGCACCGCACCACGCCGCTCCAGTTAATCCCTTTTCTGTTTTTGGAAAAAAGAAAAGTAATAAATAAAAATACGAATACGCCGAGGAAATTTATGACAATCAGCATTGGCGGCTCCCCTAATTAGGATAAATACAAATTAATTTTACAAAAATATTATAATAAATAATATACATGGAGGATTTATGGCAGATTACAGTTTTGACGTTGTGTCCAAGGTGGACATGAATTTAATTGAAGAGGCTATTAACACGGCCCTGAAAGAGATTACCAACAGGTATGATTTTAAGGATTCAAATTCAAATATTGAGCTTAACAGAAAAGAAAACAATATAAAACTTTCGTCGTCGGACGAGTTTAAAATTAAAGCTTTGTATGATATTTTGCAGACGCGCCTGTCAAAACGCGGCGTCGCGCTTAAAAATTTCAGACCGGAAAAAATAGAGTCAGCCTTAGGCGGCGCGGCAAAACAGATTGTCAAGATACAGCAGGGCATACCGTCGGAAAAAGCGAAAGAACTGGTTAAAACCGTCAAAGACTCCAAGATAAAAGTAACGGCGTCCATACAGGGGGACCAGCTTAGAATAACGTCTAAATCCAAGGATGATTTGCAGGCGACTCAGACTTTGCTGCGGGCCCAGGACGCCGGCGTAGATTTGCAGTTTACAAATTACAGGTAATTATGAATTTAACAGAATGGAAACAAAAATGCGCCGTTGTTGAGGCGGAATATAAAAAACAGGTTGCCGCGGCAGCTGATTTGGACGCTCTGGCATCCGCGCGCGTGGCGGGCCTCGGCCGCAAAGGCGCGCTGACGGAACTTCTTAAAAATCTTAAAGATTTTTCCATAGAAGAAAAAAAGGAAGCTGGCCCGTTGGGCAACGAACTTAAAAAAAACCTGGAAGCCGCTTTTGATGCAAAAGAACTTTCCCTGTCCTCCGCCAAATTAAACGCGGATCTGGTTAACACAAATATTGATTTGACGTTGCCCGGCGCGCCCGTCAGTGTTGGCCACAGCCACCCGCTGACCATTGCGCTTGACCGCATGACTGCGGTGCTCTCAAAACTTGGGTTTCTCTGGGCGGACGGGCCGCAGGTTGAGGAAGAAAAATATAATTTTGATTATCTTAATATTCCGGCGCATCATCCGGCGCGGGACATGCAGGACACGTTTTTTATCGCCGGCAAACCGGGCATGGTGCTGCGCACTCACACGTCCAACGTGCAGGTGCGTTATATGGAAAAAAATAAACCGCCGCTGCGCATAATGTCCCCCGGCCGCGTGTTCCGCAAAGACGATATTGACGCTTCCCACAGCCCAGTTTTTAATCAGATTGAAGGTTTGTACGTGGACAAAAACGTCAGCCTGGCGGATTTGAAAAGCGACTTGACGGCTTTCATGAAAGGCTTGTTCGGCGCAAAGGCGGAAGTCCGTTTCCGTCCGTCGTATTTCCCGTTCGTGGAGCCTGGCGTTGAGGTGGACGTCAAATGCGTTTTCTGCGACGGCGCGTCCCCGTGCGCTTTTTGCAAAGGCACCGGCTGGAAAGAGATGCTCGGCGCGGGCATAGTGCACCCGCAGGTTTTGCGCAACGTCGGCATTGACCCGGAAGTTTACAGCGGTTACGCTTTCGGCATGGGCGTGGAAAGGCTGGCTATGATGCTGCTCAACATTAAAGACATACGCGCTTTTTATGAAAATGATTTAAGAATTCTGGGGCAATTTTAATGAAGATATTATACTCGTGGCTTAAAGATTTTATTGACGCGGATTTGCCCGCTGCGGAGCTGGCCGGCAAACTCGCCGCGCTGGGCATAGAAACTGCGGAGCTTAAAAAAACCGGCGCGGATTTTGAAGGCGTTTTTACCGCGAAAATTTTGAAAATTGAAAAACATCCCAACGCGGACAAATTGTCTTTGGTTGATTTGGACACTGGGTCGGGCGTCAGAAAAGTAGTTTGCGGCGCAAAAAACCTGGAAGCCGGCATAATTGTTCCTCTGGCGCGCGAGGGCGCGCGGCTGGGGTCAAATATTTTGACGGCGGCGGTCATACGCGGTATAAAATCAGACGGCATGATTTGCTCCGCGGACGAACTTGGTCTTGCGGACAAACGCGCGGAAGGGATTTTGCATCTTGATAAAAATCTGTTGCCCGGTATTGACGTCAGCACGCTTTACGGCAAAGCGGATTATATTTTTGATTTAGAAATTACGCCCAACAGGCCGGACCTGCTCTCACACCTCGGCATAGCGCGCGAGCTGTCCGTTCTGTTAAATATTCCGCTTAAAAAAATTGATATCAAGCCCGTTAAAGAACACGGCAAAAGCGTTGATATAAAAATCTCCTGCCCGTCGTGTCAGCGTTACAGCGGGCGCGCGGTGCGCGGCGTTAAAAACACGGCGACTCCCGCATGGATTACGCAGCGTCTGGCCGCAATGGGCGTTAACGGCAAAAACGCTTTGGTTGATATCAGCAATTACGTTCTTTATGATTTGGGTCTGCCGCTTCACTTTTTTGATTTAAAAAATATTGACGGCGGCATTAACGTGCGGTTTGCGGCGGAAGGCGAAAAATTTGAAACTTTAGACGGCAGCAAACTGGAACTTAACGCGCAGGATTTGGTTATCGCGGACAATTCAAAAGCTGTTGCGCTTGCCGGCATTATGGGCGGCAAAGAATCCGCCGTAAAAGAAAATACGTCTGATATTTTTATTGAAGCCGCGTATTTTAATCCGCAGACAATTAATAAAACCGCCAAACGTTACGCTATGTCAAGCGAGGCCAGCCAGCGTTTTGAGCGCGGCGCGGACGTCTCAATAACTCTGACGGCTTTGGCGCACGCCTCTAATCTTGTGCAGGAAATCTGCGGCGGGGAAGCAGGCCCCGTGACGGACGTTTATCCTGTTCCGTACGTTCCCGCCGAAGTCATTTTTACGCCGCAGGATATTTATAAAATTTTGGGCATGGAAATAGCGGAAGAAAAATTGAAACAGATTTTTAGCGGGCTCGGCAAATTTGACGGCGAAAAAACGCCGTGGAAATTTATTGCCCCGCCGCACCGCCGCGATTTGGCGCACAAATGGGATTTGGCGGAAGAAGCCGCGCGGTTTAACGGCTTTGAAAATATCCCCGTTTCTTCCACGCGCGCGAGCGTGGCTTTTGCGGACAACCCCAAAAACGTTGACTGCTCCGCAAAGTTTGCGGCCGTCTTAACGGCGGCCGGTTTTTACGAATGTAAAAATTTTGATTTTATTTCCGGCAGAGATTTGGACAATTTTTATTTTGACAAAAAATTTACCGTTGAACTTGCCAATCCCATCAGCGAAGAGTGGCAGTTTATGCGCCCCTCTCTGCTGCCCGGAATGCTGAAAAACGCGGCTTTCAACCAAAGCCGCGGCGCGGCCGGTTACAAACTGTTTGAAACCGGCAAAGAATACGCAAATATGAAAGGCTTTCCAGCGGAGTCCTGGGCCGTGGCGGGCATAGTATGCGGCGCGGCCGCGCCGGAATATTTTACGCAAAAATCAGCGCCGGCGGACTTTTATTTTATAAAAGGCCTTGCCGCGCAAATGCTTAAAGATTTTGAAGGCGTAGATTATTCCGTCTCAAAAACCGTTCCGGCTTATATGCACCCAAAAATCTGCATGGACATTTTAGACGGCGGCAGACCGGCCGGCTTTTTCGGCAAACTGCACCCGTTAACCGCAAAAGCTTACGGCCTTAAAAATGACGAAATTTATATTTTTACGCTTAACTTAAAAACGTTTGAGAAAAAATTTAAAGCGCAGGAATTTAAGCCCGCTCGGGACGTGCCGCAGTTCCCGTCCTCTTACAGAGATTTGTCTTTTGTGTTTGACAAAAATTTAAATTACGCGGAAATTGATAAAGCGGTTAATTCCGCCGGAGCATGGTCCAAAATGTCTTATAATCTGACGGACGTTTACACCGGCCCCAATCTGCCGGAAGGCAAAAAAAGCGTGACGTTAAATTTTTCTTTCTGGCTCATGGACCGCACGCTGAAAGACGCCGAGGTAGACGATAATATTTCAAAAATATCCGCCGCGCTGTCCGCGCTCGGCGGAGAGTTAAGAAAATAATGGAAGACAAAATATCTCAGTTACAGACGCTTGTCCAGCAGGCCACGCAAAAACTGCAAAGTTTTGAGGCGGAAAATTCCACGTTGAAAAACCGCCTGCGCGCCGTTGAAAATCAGATAGAAAGGCTGCGCGGCGCCGAGGGCGAGTTGCGCGCGCTGCGGGACTGGAAACGGGAAACGCTTGCCCAGCTCAAAAAACTGCACGCAAGAATTGAAAAGGAATTGAGGTAACCCATGGCAAAAAGAGGCGTTGAAGTTACCGTGCGGCGCATACCGTTGGAAGTTACTATTGACGGCGTGGAGCCTATGGAAATAGCCACGCTGGTCAGCATGGTTGAAAAGCGCATGGCGGAAATCGGGGACAGGACGGGCGCGGTGGACACGCTCAAACTGGCAATTATGGCCGCAATGGAATTTGCCGCGGAAGTTTATTTAAAAGGGTCGGACAACAGCGCGCAGAGAAAAGAAGAAACGGAGCGGCTGGACGAAATAATTTTAAAACTCCAGTCCTCCATGAACCGCGGTCTGCCGGAAAATTAGCCTATGACAGATTTTAAAATAGAAAGAATTGGCGCGGCGGATTTTGAAAAACTCTTTGAGCTTTTTAAAGAGTTCGCTGATTTTGAGAAGAGAAAATTTTCCAATTCTTTAAAGAGAATGAAAGCGGAAAAAGATTTTTTCGGCGCTTTTGCCGTCAAAGACGCGGCAGGAAATATTTTGGCCTACGCTATATTTTTCTACTCTTACCACACTTTTACCGGCAAAACTTTGTATATGGACGACCTTTATGTCCTTGAGCCTTACAGGCGTAACGGTTTGGGCCGCAAGCTGCTTGAAAGAGTGATTGCCGAAGCTAAAGAACAAGGCTGCGCCGGCGTGCGCTGGCAGGTGGCGGACTGGAATACTCCGGCCAAAAAACTTTATGCGTCTTTCGGCGCGGTTGAAAATCCGGAAGACAGAAACCGCGATATAATTTTTTAAATATGGAAGAAAATATTCCTTTGGCGGCGCGCATGGCGCCGCAGACTTTGGACGATTTTGCCGGCCAGCAGCATATTATAGGCCCGGGCAAAATGCTGCGCCGCCTCGTTGAGAGCGATACCATAAAATCCGCCGTTTTCTTCGGCCCGCCGGGGTGCGGCAAAACCGCGCTGGCGCGTTTTATAGCTTCTAAAACCCAAGCCGTTACCGTGGAGCTTAACGCCGCTGCCGCCGGCGTGGGGGACGTTAAAAAAATTATTGACGAAGCCAAAGAACGCCGTACGGACACTTTTTTGGAAAAGCGCACGCTGCTTCTGCTGGACGAAATACACCACTTCAACAAAACGCAGCAGGACGTGCTGCTTCCGTCGGTGGAGCGCGGGGACATTATTTTAATCGGGCTCACCACGGAAAATCCTTATTTTTATATAAACAACGCGCTGCTTTCGCGTTTTTCCGTTTTTGAATTTAAGCCGCTGACGGCGGAGGATTTGGAAAAAATAACGCGGCGCGTTTTAAAACTTGAAAACGGCGCGCTTGCGCCGGACGCGGAAAAATTTTTAATAACGCAGGCCAACGGCGACGCGCGGCGCCTGCTCAACGCCGTTGAACTTGCCCTACTTACGACGGATAAAGACAAAAAAGGCGTTAAAAATATTACGCTTGACATAGCCAAAGAATGCATACAAAAACGCCACCTTAATTATGACAAAAAAGGGGACGAGCATTACGACATTATTTCCGCTTTTATAAAATCCATGCGCGGCTCCGACCCGGACGCCGCCGTGTACTGGCTGGCCCGCATGCTTGAGTCCGGCGAGGACCCGCGCTTTATAGCGCGCCGCATTTTAATCTGCGCTTCGGAAGACGTGGGCAACGCCGAGCCCGCGGCTATTATGCTGGCGGAGGCTGCGTTTAAATGCGCGGAAGTTTTGGGTATGCCTGAAGTCAGAATACCGCTTTCGCAGGCCGCAATTTACGTCGCGTGCGCGCCGAAATCAAACGCCAGTTATCTTGCGGTTGACGCCGCGCTTGAAGAA
Source organism: Candidatus Elusimicrobium euhamitermitis (assembly GCA_031254225.1). GTDB lineage: Bacteria > Elusimicrobiota > Elusimicrobia > Elusimicrobiales > Elusimicrobiaceae > Elusimicrobium > Elusimicrobium euhamitermitis. The sequence continues at coordinate 19,003 of JAIRUU010000128.1, read as the reverse complement.
GTCAGAAACGGCCCGCAGCGCCGCGTGCCGGCGCACCTCAGAAGCGGCATGAAAAACGAAGGTTACAAATACGCTCATGATTATCCAAACCACTACGTCAAACAGGAATATATACCTAAGCCTAAAAAATTTTATGAGCCGACGGATATGGGCAAAGAAAAAAATATAAAAGAACGTCTGAAAAAATTAAAAGGCACTTGAGTAACGGAGCCTTTTAAATTATCCTCTTGACTTATCATCTGATTGGTCTTATTATATAAGAAACTATCTAAACGGAGAAAATATGAGAAAAATTATTGCAGTTTTATTTGCGCTGTTTGTCTGCGGCGGCGTTTTTGCGCAAAACGCGGAGATGAAGTTTGTTAAGCCGCAGGATTATTGCAAAGGAGCAAGAAGCAAAATAAATATACAGGGCGGCCTTTTTGACGGAAAATATATATCGTGTGAAAAAGGCAGGGAACAGGCCTGTATGGAAATAGCGCAGGATTTGGAAGATTTATTTCAAAAAGCCGGCGCGGGAAAATACTGGAACGCAGAAAAAAGGTTCCTCTATCTGCCTCACGCTCCGTTTGAGCCGCAAAGCAAAGTTGACGCGCTTGAGCAGGCTTTGTCCGCAGCCCAGGCTCAAAAACTTGCCGGAATAAAAGCAAAACAGCAATACCCTTTCTTTTACGCAGTAGGCATTAAAGCGGGAGAGGGCAATATGGCCGTACAATCAAATAAGACGGTTTGCGAAGAAGAAGAGGGCGGTGATTACGGTTACTTTTTCTGGTTAGTCAATACTGATAATGATAAAAATTTGAAAAAAGGAAAACCGGCGGACCAGAGCGCTAAGTCAGAATATATGGTTGCGGTCTATGACGCAATGATTTACGTGCAATCCGATAAGTAACGTTTTATCCGATTAAAAATCCCCCGTCGTCGTGCGGCTGGGGATTTTTTATTTCAATACAAAGCGTCAATTATATTTTATCGTCCGCCGCCCCCGCCGCCTCCGCGTCCGCCACCGACCCCGCCGCTGCCGCCCGCGCCGCTGTGTGAAACCGAGGCTTTGAAAGAACCCAAAGCGGAGGAAAAACTATGGTAAGAAAAACCGCCCTTTCCGTCTGAAAAAGAGCCCAGCCCGCGCCGGTTTAAAAAAATCATACTGGCCGGCCGCGTAAGAAAAACGTCAAACTTTTTGAGCCACTTGTTTGCCAGGCCGAAGGCTATGGCGTAAGGCAGAAAATTGCAAAAAATATTCATCGCGTTTTCAGGGTCAGACTCTTCCACGCGGCCGCTTTCCGCCACGGACATGTATTTTTTAAACCCTTCCGCCCCGTCCATGACCGCGCGGCCTTTTACCGTGTAAGCTTTATTCAGGTAAAGAAACAATTGGTCCACGCCTAGCAGCAGCACTATAATAATGTACTGAGTCAACAGCAAATACCGTCCGAACACCAGGAACGTTAATATTGCAACCGCGGAAAAAATAGACCATAAACGCGGGTAAGCGAACGCAACGGAAAGCAAGAATATTAAGCCGAAAAGTATTCTTGCATCTCTTAATTCAATCAGCGGAAAAAGCATATATAAAATCAGCGCGCCCGACAAAACCCAAAACGGAATAAACCAATTTAAATTGCGCGTAAAATGCGTTTTTTCAAAGTTCGTTTCAAGCAATTTTTGAGCTTTTTTCACTGCGTCTAAAAAGATCCGCGCGAAAGTTTTATTCGTTTCAACACAAGCTCTGTCATCAAAAAGACAATCCATAAAAACGCGTTCTTCCGGAGAAGGCGTCGCTTCGCTGTCCAAGTTCCGGCATATTATAAATTCTTTGCCCAAAATTGAGCCTAAAAATTTGTCTTTCGGTTCAATTGTAACAAGCCCTTTTACCGCCAGACTGACAAGCATGGTTTGTATAAGTTTATTTTTGTCCGTATATCCCATGTCGTGTATGTACTGCAGCTGCGCGGGGGAAAAATTTTCCGGCGGTTCGTAAGCCGCGGGTATCACGGCCGCGCCCAGCGGGTCCCGCCCGACCTTTGTCCATACCCAGTATAAATAAACCACGCCGAAAATTATCAGCAAAAGGCCCAGCGGCAGATAAATATTTTGTTTTAATAAATCCAGAAACGCCGCCTGTGCGGGCTCTGTTGCGGCGCCTTTTGAAAACGGGACTGATATTGTAAAGCCCTTGCCGGGGGACAGCGTGCCTGTTTCTTTTAAAATAACCGTATCGCCGTAATCTTCTTCGGTGCAGTCATAACATTTATTTGAGCCTATTTCGCCCGCGTACAGTGAAACAAGGTCTTTTTTTAAAACCGCTCCAGGCGGCAAAGTTACATAGGCCGACGAGGAAAGTATCGGAAAATCCCATTCCGTGCCGGTAACGTTCCAGTAAAATTCGTCGTAATTTTTTGTAAAAACCAGAGCGTTTTTTACTTTATACGTAAGGCTGTAAGTATGCAGGCCCTGCGTTAAAAAATTATCGTCGCCGAAGTTGACGCGCAGTTTATCGCCTGACGGATATTCTAAAAAATAAGGTTCGTCATTGCCGTTTCTTGTGAGCGAAATAATTTCAATGCCCGTTTCCTCTTTCATCATAAAACCGGCATTATGTTTTGTGGGAATATTGCGCACAATGCCGCGTTTTATTTTGTTAAGCTGCGCGTTGACGGTTATATTTTCGGTAATCACGGCGCTGCCGTCTGGGTTTAGGATGACGTTAATGTCAAAACTTTTAATCTGTTCCTGCGCGCGCAGGGCCGCGCACAGAAGGGGCAGAATAAACAGAAACAAAAAGCGTTTCATAAATCTCCAAAAAAGATATAAAATATTAATGACTTAATTTAGCAAATTTGGAGCACACATATGAAAGCGCTTTGCAAAACCAAACCCGAAAAAGGTCTTGAATATAAAGAAGTTGACGCGCCCGCAATAAAACCCGACGAACTTTTAATTAAAATACACCGCGCCTCAATCTGCGGAAGCGACCTGCCCGTCTACAATTACACCGGCTGGGCGCCGCGCAGAATACCGATTCCGTTTATCCCGGGGCATGAAATCTGCGGCACAGTAGTTGAAGTAGGTCCTGCGGCCAGGGGTTTTAAGAAAGGGGATTTTATAGCCGTAGAGTCCCACATTTTCTGCGGGCTTTGTTACCAGTGCCATAATGACCAGCGTTACGTCTGCGCCAACTCAAAAGTTTTAGGGCTGGACACGCAGGGCGGCTTTGCCGAATATGCGGCCGTCCCCGCCCGCTGCGGCTGGAAATGCGACGAAAAATTTAAAGACATAGGCTCAATTTTAGAGCCGCTCGGCAACGCCGTGTTCGCCACGCTGCACGACGACGTGGCGGCCAAAACCGTTCTGGTTACCGGCTGCGGCGCGCAGGGGCTGTTTGCAATTGATATAGCCAAAGCGTGCGGCGCGGCAAAAGTGATTGCGCTGGAAGCGTCCGACTTCCGCAAAAAAATGGCGGAGCAGTTCGGCGCGGACGAAATTTTTGACCCGCACGAGGAAAATTTACTTCAGAAAATTATTAAAGCCGGCGGCGAGAAAAGCGGCGTTGACGTGGTGCTTGAGATGAGCGGCAACGCAAAAGCCATTGATACCGGACTTAAAGCGGTAAAGGCGGGCGGCAGATTTACCGCGTTCGGGCTGCCCGGCGATTTGCTGACTATAGATTATTCTAACGATATTGTATTTAAAGGCGTCAAAGTGCAGGGCATTACTGGCCGCGAGGTTTTTAAAAGCTGGCACAAAACGGACGCGCTTTTAAAAAGCGGCAAAATTAATCCTGGCCGCGTCATAACGCACGTGTTTCCGATGAAAGATTTTGAAAAAGCTTTCGGCGCTATGCTTGCGCCGGAGAGGAACTGCGGAAAGGTGGTAATGGTGCCGTAAATATTTTTTCCCCTCCCTTAGAGGAAGGAGGAAAATAATCGGAGGACGGAGTATTATGACCAGATTAAAATTTTTGGAAGATGAAATTAAAACTTTAAAAAAAGAAAACAGATTTATAAAACTGCATATTCTGGAGTCAGAGCAGGCGCCGGTGTCCGTTATAGACGGTAAAAAAGTTATTAATTTAACGTCTAATAATTATCTCAATATGACAACGCACCCCGCGGTTAAAAAAGCCGCGGCGGACGCCGTGTTAAAATACGGCATAGGCACGGCCGCGGTGCGCACGATTATAGGCACAACGTCTCTGCACGAGGAACTTGAAAAAAAACTTGCGGAGTTTAAAGGGACGCAGAGCGCGCTCGTCATACAATCAGGTTTTACGTCTAACACGGCGGTCTGCCAGAGCCTTATGACAAGCCCCGATGACGTGCTGATTTCAGACGAGCTTAACCATGCGTCCATTGTGGACGGCGGACGTTTGTCAAAAGCCGTCAAAAAAGTTTACCGCCACAGCGACATTAAACATCTGGCGGAAATTTTAAATTTGCCGGAAGTAAAAAAAGCGCGGCGCAGAATGGTGGTTACGGACGGCGTTTTCAGCATGGACGGCGATATCGCGCCGCTGCCGGAAATTGTGGAATTGTGCGAAAAACATGACGCGGTTATTATGGTGGACGACGCGCATTCCAGCGGCGTGCTTGGCAGGCAGGGCCGCGGCACCGTGGACCATTTTGATTTGAAAGGGCGCGTTGATATACAAATAGGCACGCTGTCAAAAGCCTTCGGGACCATAGGCGGTTACGTCGCGGGCTCGCAAAATTTACGCGATTATATGATTTCAACGGCGCGGCCGTTTTTATTTTCAAGCTCACATCCGCCGAGCGTGATTGCGACGTGCATTGCCGGCCTTGACGTTATTTATAACGAGCCGGAGCGCATTGAAAAGCTTTGGACGAACACCAAATTTTTTAAAGAAGAAATTACCAAAGCCGGTTTTGACATAAATAAATCTCAGACGCCGATAACGCCGGTTATGATACGGGACACTAAAAAAGCGTTTGAATTTTCCGCCAGGCTTTTTGATGAGGGTGTATTTGCGCTAGCCATAGGTTTTCCTACTGTAAAACAGGGGCAGGAACGTCTGAGAAACATCGTAACCGCGGGCCATGAAATAAAAGAGCTTGAGGCCGCCGTCGCCGCTTATAAAAAAGTGGGCAAAACCATGGGGCTTATATAAGCCGTTCATTTTTCATGATTTTTTATTACAATAGAATAATGTCAGGACTATCGGGGTTATTATGAAAAATAAAAGCGGTTTTTCTTTAATAGAAATAATGATAGTCGTCATTATTATCGGTATTCTTACCGCTACGGCGCTGCCTTATTATTTTAAAGCCGTTGAAAAAACGCGCGCGGCCGAAGCCTTTATAATCATCAAGCGTTTTAGCGACTCAAAATCAATAGATGCGGACACAGCGTCCGACGTGGGTTTTTTTACCAGCCTGAAAAGATTTGAAAGAGCTTACCCCGGGATAACCCCGATAACTTCCAACGCGGGCAATCTGGCCGCTTTCCCGGACGGACAGGCTACGTATAAAGATTATGATTACGTAGTGACAACCGACATGCACCCTCTGCTTTACGGCAATATCGTGGCTATAAGAAACAGCGGCTCATATATAGGTTACGCGCTGTTTGTTTACGACGGCAAAGGATACTGCATGGAAAACACGGAAATACATAATAAAGAAGCGTGCACCGAAATGTTTGCCGGAAAACCGCTCGGCGTTTCCGGCCCGTGGACGATATACAGCACAAATTCATAAATGAAAAAATTTCTGCTTTTGCTTCTGCTTCTGCCCGCGCCGGCGTTTTTGCCGGCGGAGGTAAATTTTGTAGACGTTACCGGCACCGACGCTTATACCGACGTAAAAGATTTTGACAATACTTATGATATCCGCGTATACGCGGGCAACGGGCATGAATATAAATGCCAGGCGGTGCGCGTGCTGCGGAATTGGTTTTTTACTGCGGCGCACTGCGTGGCGAGCAGCTGCGCGGGGGATTGCAGTATAAAAATTATTTTATTTAAAAATAATAATTACGAAGTTTATACAGAAGTTAAAAATACGCAAAAAAATCAGACGGTATTTTTTGATAAAAATTATAAAGCCGACGCAAACGATTTTGACGCCAAGACCTCTGATATCGCGGCGTTTAAATACGAGCCTTCGGAGCAGAAAGGTTTTTTTGTAGACAGCAAAAAACATGTTTTATACACGCCCGCGCATTTTGCCGCAATGGCGCCGGGCGCGGACCGGATTGTCAGAGAAGTGCAGTTTAAAAATTCTTACACGCCGTCAACGCCGCTTATTTCTTTTAAAAATAATTACTATAAAATAAACAGAATTATTTCTTTAATCTCCATTGACGGCGCGGCCAAATCCGTCAAAATTTCCGGCGATTTTGCAAAAGATTCGGACGGCAATAAAAATCCCGCTTATTTTTTAAAAAACCTGCGCGTTATTATGCTCGGGAATTTCGGCTCCAAAAAAGGTCTTTCCGGCTCCGGCGTGATGACGAACACGGGAGAACTGATAGGCGTAAATTCTTTCGGCACATATTTTAGCATGCAGGTTAACGGCAAGGAGTACGGGACGAAACAGTACGCCGGCGTGGCCACTTTTAACGACAAGAGTTTAAAATTTCTTGAAAATTCCATGGGGGCGGCTTACGGGGATTTGATAATTTACGACGCGCCGGAAAATAATTACGCGGAACTTACCTCGTATCAAAATCTGCCAAAACCGCTGAAAGAAGTCGTAAAGCGGTATAATAAATAATATGTTCTTAAAAGAAAAAGAAATTTTTGAAATCATAAAAATTTTAAAAAAAGATTATCCGGCCAACAAAACGGCCCTTAAACATAAAGGTGTTTTTGAGCTGCTTGTGTGCGTAATACTTTCCGCGCAGTGCACGGACGCGCGGGTAAACATGGTGGCGCCGAATTTATTTGCCGTTTATCCCACGCCGGAAAAAATGGCCGCGGCCGATACCGCGAAAGTGGAAGAAATAATCAGGTCAACCGGTTTTTATCACGCCAAAGCAAAAAGCATAATCAGCGCGTCGCAGACATTGGTAAAAAATTTCGGCGGCAAAGTGCCGGACAATATGAAAGATTTGCTTACCCTGCGCGGCGTCGCGAGAAAAACGGCAAATGTCGTACTGGCGGACTATTTTAATAAAGCCGAGGGCGTCGTAGTGGACACGCACGTAAAGCGCGTCAGTTTCCGCACCGGACTTACCAAAGAAACCAACCCTGTTAAAATTGAAAAAGATTTGATGAAAAAAGTGCCTAAAAAAGACTGGATTTGGCTGGGAAACGCTTTTGTCTGGCACGGCCGCAAAGTGTGCGGCGCCAGAAAACCGAAATGCTCCGTATGCTCCGTAAATAAAATCTGCCCGAAAAATAAAGTTGCCGTATCAGCCTGAAATAAATTACGCTAAATTTTTTATAAATGATGTACAATATATATACATTTACTCATTAATTGTCAAAAATTAATGGAATTCTATATTGAGGAAAACCTATGAAAAGAAAATCTTTTATCGCCGGAAACTGGAAAATGCATAATACTATAGCGGAGTCAACTGCTCTGGCCGGAGCTATTGCAAAAAATAAAGAAAATAAAAATAACGCGGAAATCCTGGTCGCGCCGTCTTACACCAGTCTGGCGGCTGTGGCGGCCGCGGTTAAAGGCGTAAAAATTTTAGTTGCCGCGCAGGACGTGCATTTTGAAGAAAAAGGCGCGTTTACGAGCGCAGTGTCGCCGTCCCAAATCAAAGACGCGGGCGCGACGCACGTCATCATAGGCCACAGCGAACGCCGCAGTTTGTTCGGGGACACCGACGGGATTTTAAATAAAAAACTCGCCGCCGCTTTTAAACATAACCTCGTTCCCGTTTTCTGCGTGGGCGAGACGCTTGCGGAAAGAGAAGCGGGCAAAACTTTGTCCGTAATAGAGTCCCAGCTCGGCAACGGTCTGGCGGGTTTTACGGCGGAGCAGCTTAAAACTTTAATCATAGCTTATGAACCCGTATGGGCAATAGGCACGGGCAGAACGGCGACTCCGCAGCAAGCGCAGGAAGTGCACGCCGCCATCAGAAAATATATGGAAAAATACGGCAAAGATTTTGCGGCGAAAATAATAATCCTCTACGGCGGCAGCGTTAAGACCGACAATGTGGACGCTATTATGGCGCAGCCAGACGTTGACGGCGCTCTTGTCGGCGGCCAGTCCTTAGTGGCGGAGCAGTTTATAAGAATAATAAATTTTAATGCGGATAAATAAATTTATTGACCATACTCTTTTGAAACCCGCCGCCTCCGCGGCGGAAATTGACGCGCTTTGCAACGAAGCAAAGCAATATTCTTTTGCCTCAGTCTGCGTAAATCCGTGCTGGGTTAAACGCTGCGCCGCGCGGCTTAAAGACAGCGGAGTTAAAACGTGTGTCGTAATAGGTTTCCCTCTGGGCGCGAACACGACGGAAGTTAAAGTGTTTGAGGCGGAAAACGCTTTAAAAAACGGCGCGGAAGAGCTGGACATGGTCATTAATGTCGGCGCTTTAAAAAGCGGTATGTTTGAAGACGTTTACCATGACATCAAATTAATAAGAAACCTGGGCGCAAATTTTGTTTTAAAAGTTATTTTGGAAACATCTCTGCTGACGGACGCGGAAAAAATAAAAGTGTGCGAACTGGCGTCCTGCGCGGGCGCGGACTTTGTAAAAACTTCCACGGGTTTTTCCGGCGGCGGGGCGACGGAGGCGGACGTTAAATTAATGTCTGAGCATATTACAAAAGGCATGAGCGTAAAAGCTTCCGGCGGGATAAAGGATTTGAAGACGGCGGAAAAAATGATTGCCGCCGGCGCGGCGAGAATAGGCACCAGCTCCGGCGTCGTTATAATAAAAGGGTTATGATAGAAAAATGGGATATTAAAAACGCGGAAGGCGTTATGACTTTGTTTATGCATGGCAGTCTGAGCGACGCCAGGCTTATGCAGAAAAAGCTGGCCGGTTACTGCAGAGAGCCCGCGCAGACCAATATCCCGCCGTATAATTACCGCTTTGCGCTTACAACCGAAGACCAGGAAATTTTGGAAAAAATAAAAATAGCCGCGGCCGAAGCCGCGGAGAGCAGCCGCGTTGTTCTGCCTTTTATGCCCGCTACGCTTCAAAGCGCGGCCGCGCAGCGCGATTCCAACGTGTTGGAAGGAACTCTTTTTACTTTAAAAAAGGACGACGAAGCCGCGTTTTCCGCGCCTCCGTCCGGCGGAGAAGAGAGGATTACTACGCTCAATCTTGATTTAGACGGGCTTAAACTTACGGAAAATACGCAAAAAAACATTCTTGAGCCCGTTAAACCGGCCGTGGAAGAAAAGGAAAATTTCGGCGATTTATCAAACAGCAATAATCTGATTTTGGAAGGCGTTGGGCAGGATTTAAATCTGGCGCGCACGGAAGTTAAAGAGATAAAAGAAGTTCCGGCCGCGCCCGCGCAGCCGCCTGCCTCCGCGCTGGAAAGCATGCCTTTTATGCCCGAGATTGAAAAAGAAAAATCCGAGGACATTAAACCCAAAATTGACGCTCTTCTTACAAAAGTATTTTCAAAACAGGAAGAAGCGGGGCAGGCAAAACAAGAAAAAGGCCAGCCTCTCGGGCTTGAGGGAATTTTAGCCGCAAAAACCGCGTTGGACGTTTACGCTTCCGCCGCGCCGTCAAAAGAAGAAGATAAAAAAAATATTTTGTCTAAAGAAGAAGACGAGAAAATCCAGGAACTTTTGTCAAAAACGCAAAAGACCGCTTTTAATATTTTTGAGCAGGAAATAAAAAGACTGGAAGAAGTCAGCGACCATGTTGTGGACCCTTTTGATTTAATGCTCCCTAAGAGCAACGAGCCCGCGGCACCTTCGCCCAAAATTATCCCGGGCAAAAAAGGTTTTGATAAAAAACCCGCGAAGCAGGCCGCGCCGAAGCAAAGCGAAGGCGGGCCGCGCCCAGAGGTTGCGCCCCCTCCGGCTCCCTCCGCCGCGGAGCCGGCTGCGCCGGCTAATATAAATTTGGAAAATTTTACCGCGCCGCACGTTACGCGCCGCGTTTTAAACCCGCTGCCGGAAGTTGACGAAAGCACTGGAATGCCTATACTTAAAGCAGGCAAAACGTTTCCTCCGTCCGCGCCCAAAGAGCCGGAGGCTTACTTCGGCCCGTCAATGGACGTTGTGGGCGGCCGCGAATTTGAGGAAAAAACGCAGAAAAATCTTTCTCATCTTACAAAGAAAATCAACGGCGCGCAGAACGCGCCCGTAAAAGAAGAGAGCAAAGCGGACAATTTTATAAACCCATTTGACAAATTTGAAAATGACTTAAAGCACGAACAAAGTTTTATCGCAGAGATTGACAATAAAAATTCTGATAAGAAATAACGGGGAAAATTATGGATAATGAGAAAGAGCTGAAACAGGACCAAATAAACGGGTTGGCAAAGGAGCTTGAAAATACAAGGACGGTGCCTCCGCCTCCGCCGGTGACAAAATATTCTACGCCTTACGCCCCGTCGCCTTCCATACCGTCTCTGCCGGGCATGGCAAAACCAGAGCCCGCAAAGCCCGCGCCGGTTAAAATGGAAATTACGACTCCGCCCATGCCGCCTGTGCCGTCCGCAGCGGCAAAGCCTTCGGCGCAGCATTCTTTTTACGGCGGCGTAAGAAAGACGTCCGACGGTACGGGCATTGACCGTTCCATTGAGCTTGCGGACAGGGAAAAACATAACTGGCCCCTTGAAATACCGCTGGTGCCCACGTTTACTTTTGAGTCTATGGTAATAGGCGCAAACCGCTTTGCGCACGCCACGGCTATTTCCGTCATAGATAATCCAGGACATCTGTACAACCCGCTCGTTCTGCACGGCGGCACTGGCACGGGCAAAACGCATTTTCTTAACGCTATAGGTTACGCGCTGTCCAAAAAATTCGGGCAGCAGAGTATTTTTATGACTAACGGCGTGCGCTTTTCGCGCGGCATACAGCGTTACGTGGTGGAAGGCAAAATGGACCAGTTTGAGCAGTTTATCTCAAAGGTCCAGGCCGTGCTTATTGACGACATACATCTTACCGCCGTCAACGAGCAGAACAGGGACTATATTTCAAAATATCTGGGCGATTTCGTTAAACAGAACAAACAGATTGTAATAACGTCCAAATATCCGCCGGAAAGCCTGCAGAAACTGGCCGAGCTTATTAACTTTAAGCTTGACGCCGGCTGGATAAGCGAACTTAAAACGGCCACCGGCGAAAACCATAAAAGAATAGTCAAAAAAATGCTGGCGGACAATGACATTATTTTGACGGAACAGGAAGTTGAAAAGTTTTTCAAAGACATGTCTTTAAGCGCTATTTCGCGCACGATAAAACGCGCCAAAGTGCTGGCCAACGTTCTGGACAGCGCCGGCGCGCCCGCGGCGACTTTCCAGCAGCTGTTTGAAAAAATGCTGGCTGTGTCCGGCGAGGACGTGGAAAGCGCGGTAAGCGTAAAAGAATTTTCCCAGGTTACGCAGGTGCCGAATTTCGGCCGCGGCGAATGGGGGAAAATCGGGTTTTTCTACCCGCAGGATAATTCCAACCTCATGAAGTGGATGGCCTACTGCACGGGAGAGCGCGCGCGGGAACTGGGCATAAAAGGCGGGTTTGAATTTGCGTTAAAATCGTCCTACAATCCGGCGAACATAATTTCTTCCGCGTTTAAAATAGCAAATGTCTGCGACAACAAAAAACTTAAAGGCGCGGTTATTCTGGGCCCGTCCACCGGAGTGTGCGACCCTTCGGTGCGCGAGAACTTTTATGATATTTTAACGCATATGCTTGAAATTATGTTAATACGCTGCGGCGTTATAAATTTTGAAAAAATTAAAGCGCCCAGCACTTACGTCAAAGTTATAGCGGAGTTGCTAAAATGAAAAAAATAATAATAATTTTTACAGCCGCTTTATTTGCCGCGGCCTGCGGCGGCGGCTTGGGCAGCGCGGTTAAAAAAGGCGAAATAGCGCCCAGTTTTTCAGACACTAAAGTTGACGGCAAATATTTGTGGGTGCGCGGTTTTGGCGCGGCCAATCCGTCTAACACCACGACGGCGCAGAAAAAAATTATGAGCCGCGAGGCGGCCGTGGCGCAAGGTTACCAGCGCGCCGCCGAATATATTTACGGCGCGGGCGTTTACGCGCAGATGAGCGTGAAGGACGCCGTCGCGCAGGATTCTACGATTAATAACACTATAAAAGGCCTTGTGTCCGGCATGGAAATATATTCAACGGAATATATGAACGACGACGGGTGCGCCGTCATAATGCGTTTGCCGCTGTCTAAATTAAAGGCCGCCAATATTGAGCTAAAGTGAGGTTGTCATGAAGAGAATTTTATATATAGTCGCCGCGCTCGCGCTGGCCGCGGGCATGACGTCGTGCAAATATCTGCAAATCGGGCCTAAAGGCGAGGGCGAATACGTTTACGCGGACAGCCTTGTTGCTTATAACGAAGTTGACCTTAATTCCATGAAAAAAGAAGGCATTGCCGCGGCGCAGAAAGCGGCCGTGGAAAAAGTCGCGGGCGTTTTTGTTTCTTCAAGCACAACTGTTGACCACAGCACCGTCGTGCAAAACGAGATTGTCGCAAAAAGCCAGGGGTTTATAAGAAAATATTACATAATGAAATCCTACCGCAAAGGGGAGCAGTGGTTTACGCAAATCAAAGCGCTTGTGCTGGTTACAGACATAAGCGACATTATAAAACAGTCGGACGAGTCTACGCTGGTTAAAAAAACCAATATTATGGTAGCCTCGCGCGAATTGATAAACGGACAGACGTCTCTTACGCAGGACTGCAAACAGGCCGTTTACAAAGCCATGAAAAACGCGCCTTACTCCCTGCTTAACGGCGACAATTTGAGCGACAATAATATTGAAGACCCTGTTCCGGTCATTGACAAAGCGCGCAGCGACGGCGCGCGTTTTATAATAATTGCGGATGTCAGCGCGGCGCCGCTCAGCATTCTGGGCACGGTCACTACGCCTTTTAAAACTTACCGCGCAAGCGTTAATATGCGCGCTCTCTCAACAAGGAACTACGGCGTGATAGCCACTTCCGCGGCGCAGCAAAGCGGGCTTGATCCGGCCGAAGATATTGCGGCGCAAAAATCCATAGCCGCCGCGTGCGAAGCCGCGGCAAAAGATTTGATTGACCCGCTGCAGTCGGCCGTAAATTCCGCCAAAACTTATAATCTGCGCGTTACGGACGTTAATACCATTGAACGTCTTAAAAGTCTGCAGGGCATTTTGAAAGATTTGCGCGAGATTGAAGATTTTAACCTTGTAAAATACACCAATTCCGCCGCGTATTTTGAAGTGCAGGCAAACATCAAAACGTCTGACGAGCTGGCCGCTAAAATTATACGCCAATACAACGAAAATTTTACCGTAACGCAGATTTCAACAAAAGATATTGAACTAAAATTCATGTAAGCTAGAATGTATTGTTAAATGTGCCGCCGTTGTTTCCTCTCCCTGAAAGGGGGGAGTGTTCAAAATTGGATATTTTGAAAAAAGTTTTCCTATATAAAATATTTCAATATATCCAAAACAGAACACTGCCCTGAAAGGGAGAGGGCAGGGTGAGGGTTCCGTACAAAAAATGGTGTCGTGATAAAAATCTAGTAAGTTCCATTTTTTGCGCCGAGTTTTTCCAACCGGACGACATATATTTTTGTACATATTGTGTATAAAACCCTCACCTGTGTCCTGCCCTCACAGGGAGAGGGAAAAAATAGGAAGATACACCACTGTTATGTTATCAACCGTATTATCTGCAGGCGTGCGCGGCGTGGACGGGTTTGCTATTGAAGTTGAGGCAGATATAGCGCCCGGCATGCCCAACATGGCCGTCGTGGGTCTTGCGGACACGGAAATTAAAGAAGCTAAAGAGCGCGTTATTTCCGCCGTCAGAAATTCGGGTCTTGAATTTCCATTAAAAAGAATAACGGTTAATTTAAGTCCGGCGGATATTAAAAAATCAGGCACTGGGCTGGACTTGCCCATAGCCGTTTCCATACTGGCCGCGAGCGGCCAGCTGAACGCGGCCGCGCTTGACGGCTTAAAAAATTTTGTTTTTGTGGGCGAACTCGGTTTGGACGGAAGTCTGCGCCCGTGCGCGGGCGTGCTGCCAATGCTTGCGGTTTTGGGCGGCCGCACCGCCGTAGTTCCGCCGGCAAACGCTGGGGAAGCCGCGCTTGCGCGCGTTAACGCCGTGGCGCCCAAAAATCTGGCGGAGCTTGCGGGTTTTTTAAACGGCGAAATAAATTTAGAGAAAATTCCGCCCGCGGATTTTGAGGCCGGAACGCAGGAATATTTTTATGATTTTTCCGAAGTAAAATCCCAGCCGGTGGCAAAGCGCGCGCTTGAAATAGCCGCGGCCGGCGGGCATAATATTTTAATGATAGGCCTGCCCGGCACGGGCAAGAGTATGCTGGCAAAACGTTTCCCGTCCATTTTGCCGCCGCTTACGCATGACGAGGCTTTGGAAATAACAAAAATTTATTCCGTCTCAAACCTGCTGGGCGGGGAAAGATTTTTAAGCGCGCGGCCGTTTCGGGACCCGCACCATACTATCTCGGACATTGCGCTTATCGGCGGCGGCGCCAGTCCCAAACCAGGCGAAGTTTCGCTTTCGCATAACGGCATTTTATTTTTGGACGAGTTTGCGGAGTTCGGGCGCAACGTTCTGGAGGTTTTGAGGGAACCTATGGAGACGGGCGTAGTTTCCATAGCGCGGGCAAGGGAGCGCGTTTCATATCCCGCGCGTTTTACGTTAATCGCCGCCATGAACCCGTGTCCGTGCGGCAACCACGGCCACCCGCATAAGCAGTGCACGTGCACGCCGGTAATGATAAACCGTTACAGAAGCAAAATTTCCGGCCCGCTGCTTGACAGAATTGATTTGACGGTAAATTTAAATCCCGTGGAATTTAAGGACTGGGAAAAAAAGGCGGAGGGGGAAACTTCGGCGCAGATACGGGAGCGCGTTATTAAAGCGCGCGGCGCGCAGGCGGTCCGTTTTAAAAATTCGCCCACGCGGGCAAACGCTTTTATGTCTTCAAGAGAAATTAAAGATTTCTGCCCTTTGCCGCCGGGCGGCGGTGAAGTGCTGGAAGCGGCTATGAGAAAGCTTGGCCTTTCCGCCCGCAGTCTTGATAAAATTTTAAAAACCGCAAGAACCATAGCGGACCTTGAGGGCGCGGAAAATATAAGCAAGATGCATATTATGGAAGTCTTGCAGTACCGCCCGTTGGACAGGAAAGGCGTGGCGGACGTATGATAAATGAGAACGAAAAACTTGCGCGTATAAAATTAAACGCTTTTACATATCTGCGGACAGACTGGGCTGAGAGGATGATAGAAGTTTTCGGCTCCGCGTCCGAAATTTTAAAGAGCGACGCAAAAACTTTGGCCGCGCGCGGCGGCATGAGCGAAAAAACCGCGGCCGAACTTTTGCGCGAAGCGCACGCGCTTGACGCGGAAAAAGAAGTTGAGCTTACCCGCGCCGCAGGCGGTGACATTTTATTTTTGGGGGAAGAAAATTATCCCAAAAAACTCGGCGAGATTAAAGACCCGCCTTTTGTGCTTTATTACCGCGGAACTTTAGCGGCCGCGGGGCCGAAAGTAGCCATGGTGGGTACGCGGTTAATTACGCCGTACGGCAGAAGATGCGCGGAAAAATTTGCGTCTGAAATCACGCGCTGCGGCGCGGTCGTCGTAAGCGGTTTGGCCAGAGGCGTTGACAGCGTTTGCCATAAAGCGGCCGTGGAACTAGGCAAACCGACGTGGGCGGTGGTCGGCACCGGCATAGGGCGCTGTTATCCGGCGGAAAATAAAAATCTGGCTGGAGCAATTATTGAAAACGGCGGCGCGATAATCTCGGAACTGCCCTTTAGCAAGCCGCCGCACGCATTCCATTTTCCGCGGCGCAACAGGATAATTTCCGCGCTGGCTGGCGTCGTGGTTATTATAGAGGGAAAAGAGCGTTCCGGCGCTTTAATTACCGCGCGTCTTGCGGCCGAACAGGGCAAAGACGTTATGGCCGTGCCGGGAAATATTGACAGTCTTCAGAGCGGCGGCACAAATAAACTTATAAGGGACGGCGCGGCCGCGCTGCTTGACACGAAAGATATAATAGATTTTATACCCTATGAAGAAAGATTCGGTTTAGACGTTTCATGGCTGGATAAAGAAGACAAAAAAGAATTTGACAATCTTACGCAGCAGGAAAAACAGTTTCTGGATTTTATTAAAGACGGCGAAGTTACTGCGGACGATATTGTTGAAGGACTTAAAATGCCGGTGCAGGAAGCTGCGGCCGCGCTTTTTGAAATGGAAATAAAAGGCGTGCTGGCTTGTATTGACGGCAAATACAGCAAAAATAAATTTTAAATCATATAAGGAAAACGAGTATATGGCAACCGCAAAAAAAACAACAAAAACTACAAAGTCAAAAAATCTGGTCATAGTTGAGTCTCCGACCAAACAAAAAACCATAAGTAAAATTTTAGGGCCGGAGGTTGTTGTAAAAAGCTCTTTCGGCCACGTCAGAGATTTGCCGGAAAGGGAAATAGGCGTTGACGAAAAAAATAATTTTAAACCCACCTACGTGCCTGTGGAAAAGGCTAAAAAAATTACGGCCGAGCTCAGCAAGCTGGCAAAAGATTCCGAATACGTTTATCTCGCCACCGACCCTGACCGCGAGGGCGAGGCTATCGCCTGGCATCTGACGGAACTTTTAAAAATACCAAAAGAAAAAATTAAAAGAATATTTTTCCATGAAATCACGCCGTCCGCCGTCAAGGAAAGCTTTGACCACGCGCGCGCTATAGACGTTAATCTAGTGGACGCGCAGCAGGCGCGCCGCGTGCTGGACAGGCTGGTGGGTTATAAACTGTCCCCGCTTTTGTGGAAAAAAATTATGCGCGGCCTTTCCGCCGGCCGCGTGCAGAGCGTGGCCGTGCGCCTGCTTGCGGAGCGCGCCAAGGAAATAACGGATTTTAAAGAAGAAGAATATTTTTCAATTTCCGCGGAACTTGAAAAGGAAAACGCGCAGCCGAAATTTAACGCGCGCCTCAGCAGGTGGCAGGGCAAAAATACGGAAATCATTACCACTTTTAAACTTTTTGCGGAAGATTATAAAGTTAAGACGACGGTATTTAAAAAAGAAGAAGAGCTGGCGCCGGTCAACGCGCTTCTACGCCAGGGCCCGATGACGGTAAAAAGCGTTGAAAAAAAAGAAGTCAAACAGCGCGCCAAACCGCCGTTTATCACAAGTTCTCTGCAGCAGGACGCGTATAATAAACTGGGTTTTCAGTCCCAAAAAACCATGCTCACGGCGCAGACGCTCTATGAAGGCGTGGAAATAGCGGGCGAAACCGCGGGTCTCATAACTTATATGAGAACGGATTCTTTTAACGTCTCAAACATACTGCAGGACCAGACGCGCGGATTTATCGGCGAAAAATACGGAGAGCAGTTTGTGCCGGCGTCCCCGAATTTTTTCAAAAGCAAAGTCAAAGGAGCGCAGGAAGCTCACGAATCTATCCACCCGACGGACGTTTATAAAACGCCCGCCAATATTAAGCAGTATCTTACGCCGGATCAGTTTAAACTTTACGAGCTGATTTGGCTGCGTTTTATAGCCAGCCAGATGGCGGACGCAGTTTTTAACACCGTTTCCGTTGATATTGAAGCCGGAACCGCGCCCGAGCAGTGCGTTTTGCGCGCGACGGGCAGGACGGTAAAATTTCCCGGTTTTCTCTCAGTGTACGCCGACGATGACGAGACGGAAGAAAATGAGGACAGCGCCATGCTCCCGCAGCTTGTTGAGGGCGACAAGCTCAAACTTATAGACATTATAAGCAAAGCGCACAAAACCGCGCCGCCGCCGAATTATAACGAAGCAAGCCTGATTAAAACGCTTGAAAAACACGGCATAGGCCGCCCGTCCACATACGCGCCGACGATAAAAACTATTCTGGACCGCAAATATATTTTGCGCGCCCCCAAAACAAACAGACTGCTTGCCACTGATTTGGGCATAACGGTGACGGACCATTTGAAAGATTTTTTCAAAGACATTATGGAACTTTCCTACACGGCAGAAATTGAGGACAGGCTGGACAGTATAGCCGAGGGGGAAATAAACTGGGTCAGTGTCATGAAAGATTTTTACAAAGGTTTTACGGCGGAGCTTGAAGCGGCGGACCAGGGCATGAAACGCGACGAGCCCAAACCGTCCGACGAAAAATGCCCGCTTTGCGGCGCGCCCATGGTTGTGCGGCGTAGCAGATTCGGGCAGTACCTTGCATGTTCAACGTATCCGGACTGCAAAGGCAAAATTAATTTAACGACAGGAGGAGAAAAAGTGGAACCTGAAATGACAAATGAGAAGTGCGATAAATGCGGCGCGCCCATGGTAATACGCTCCGGCAGACGCGGTAAATTCATGGCCTGCAGCGCGTATCCCAAATGTAAAAACACTTATTCAATAAACGCGCAGGGGCAGAAAGTGGCGTCTACCGGCCCCGTGCTTACAAATATTATGTGCGAAAAATGCGGCAAGCCCATGGCGTTGCGCTCAAGCAAACGCGGGCAGTTTTTGGGCTGCAGCGGGTATCCGAAATGTAAGACCATAGTCAGCGTATCGCCCGAAGAAATTGAAAAAATAAAGAAAGAGGCGTCCTCCGCGTCGTAGCGAAGCGAAGAAGGGCGGAGGGGAAGTAGGTTTTATTTGGGTGGATGCGAGCGGAGTGATTTTCCTGGAAAATCACATTTATTTCATGCCGCCTTCGGCGGGGTTGCGCTCCGCGTTCGTTTACTGTTCCGCTCACTTCGTTCGCTTGGCTGGTTTTTAAAAATTTCTTCGGTATTTGGGTAAATTTTTTGCTGCGCAAAAAATAAAAGACACACTAATTGATACGCTCGGCAAGCTTGCCTCGCTTTCTTTTTTCCGCCTTCGCCGTACTG
>JAIRUU010000109.1 GCA_031254225.1 Candidatus Elusimicrobium euhamitermitis | reverse complement strand
CGCGCTCAAAAGTTAATTTTAAATTTTGCGCGGCTTTGGTTACCGCGTCCGCGTCCGTCATGTCAATGCCGGACTGCAAAACTTTATAACCCAGCGCGCGGTACATTTCGCCCGTGCTTAAAAAACCGTAACCCAAAGCCCGCGCAACAAGTTTGCCGGCCGAGCTTTTGCCCGTGCCCGACGGGCCGTCAACGGCCACTACAAGTCCGTTCGGTCTCATAGGCCTTTTGAATC
The DNA here is from genome assembly GCA_031254225.1 of Candidatus Elusimicrobium euhamitermitis. Classification (GTDB taxonomy): domain Bacteria; phylum Elusimicrobiota; class Elusimicrobia; order Elusimicrobiales; family Elusimicrobiaceae; genus Elusimicrobium; species Elusimicrobium euhamitermitis. The sequence goes on along the minus strand of JAIRUU010000109.1, from coordinate 6,562 downwards.
TTCGCCTATGCCTTTGACGGCGAGCATGGTGGCGTCCGGGCTGGTTGAGTAAGCCATCATGTCCTCAATGGTAATCTTGCCCGCTTTGTACAACGAGACAAGCGCCTGATCAAAAGTTTTCATGCCGTAATATTCCCCGCCGGTAATGTGGCGCTGTATTTCATTTAATTTACCTTCGGTAACCAGTTTTTTAATCTGCGGCGTGTTTATCATAACTTCAACGGCGGGCACCATGCCGCCTTTAGTGTCCGGCAAAAGACGCTGGCTGACAACGCCTTTCATCAAATCCGCAAGCTGCAGGCGCACCTGGCCCTGCTGCTCGTGCGGGAAAGCTTCAATCATTCTGGTAAGCGTCTGCACGGCGTCGGTAGTGTGCATGGTGGAAAAAACCAGGTGGCCCGTTTCCGCCGCGAGAATAGCGGAGCGGATTACGTCGGAGTCTCTCATCTCGCCTATCATAATAACATCCGGGTCCTGCCTCATTGCCGCGCGCAGCGCGGAGACGTAAGAGTGCGTGTCCAGCCCTATGGCAAGCTGGCTGACAAGGCATTTTTCCTCGGCATGGATAAACTCAATAGGGTCTTCTATGGTCAGAATATGGCCGCGGCGCGTGCGGTTGATGTAACCGAGCATAGACGCCAGCGTGCTGCTTTTGCCCGCGCCCGTCATACCCGTGACGACTATAAGGCCGCGCCTGTTTTCGCTCAATCCCTCAAGCACCGGCGCCGGCAGATTTAATTCCTGGAACGTGGGAATTTTAAGAGATATGTGGCGTATTGAAATGCAGATTTTGCCGCTCTGCCTGTAGACGTTAAAACGGAAACGGCCGTGCTCTTTTGCGTCTATTGAAAAGTCCACGGTGCCGTTTTCTTCAAATAATTTTTTTTCCCTGTCGCTCATGCAGGCGTAGGCGATTTTACGCAAGTCGTCGTTGGACATAAAACTGTCTTCAATCTGCTTAATCTGCGTGTTCAGACGGACAAAAGCGAAAGAGTTGCTTCTCAGATGCAGGCCGCTGGCATTATTGTCCACTACCGTTTTTAAAAGACTGGTTAACCCTACTGGCATAAATTACCTCGTTTGCTTAACATTAAATTTCCCCCTTTCAGGGGTAGATATTATTTTTTATTTCAGCGCTGCGCTTTTTTTCTTCTGATATAAGCCGGTATTAAAATATTATCGGCGACGTCCTCTTCTTTCTCTTCTTTCAAAATATTTTTTTTTAATGCCGCCGCCGGGCAGCGTGTCTTCGGGGCGGAAAGCCGGGCGGCGCGCGGCTATGATTTTTGAATTGTCTTTTGAAAACCCCGTCGCTATAACCGTGACTTTTATGGTATTGTCCAGACTTTTGTCATAAGTGTGGCCGAACATAACAATGCTTTCCTTGCTGCCGTACTGTTTGACAAGATTCATAACCTCGCCCTGCTCAAGCAGCGTCAAGCCTTCTCCGGCGAGAAAATGAACTATAAAACCTTTTGCGCCGGTAATGTCCGCGTTTTCAAGGAGCGGGCTGGATATCGCTTTTTTCACGGCGGTCAGGTGGCGGCCGTGGCCGCTGCCTTCGCCTATGCCTATTAAAGCGCGGCCGCTGTTCGCCATTATTTTTTTTACGTCGTTAAAATCAATATTGACTTCGCCGGGCCGCGTAATAACTTCCGAAATTCCTTTGACTGCCTGCAGCAGCACATCGTCCACCCGTTTATAGGCTTCTTTTGAAGACGTCTGCGCGTCAATGGTTTCAAACAGGCGGTCATTAGGGATTATAATCATGCTGTCAACGCTTTCCTGCAGTTCCCTAATGCCCTCGTCCGCCTGCTTTTCTCTTATAAAACCTTCAAAACCGAAAGGGCGCGTGACAACGCCCACTACCAAAATATCGTCCCCGTAAATTTCTTTTGCAAGTTTTGCCAGCGTCGGCGCAACGCCGGTGCCGGTGCCGCCGCCCATGCCCGCGGTTATGAACATCATGTCCGCGTCGGCAATGACGTGCTTTAATTTTTCAACGCTTTCTTTAGCCGCTTCTTTGCCGCGCTTAGGGTCCCCCCCGACGCCGAGGCCGCCGGTAATCCGTTCCCCCACCTGCACAAGATACGGCGCTTTGTTGCGGCGCAAATCCTGCGCGTCGGTATTGATAGCGACAAAGTCCACGTCCTCAATGCCCGCCTCAACCATGTGGTTAACGGCGTTCCCGCCGCCGCCGCCCACGCCGACGACTTTTATTTTTGCTTTCTTCGTCTCAAAACTTTCCGCCGAAGAAAATATTTCGTCCATTATCATTATAGTGATGTATCCTCAAATTGACTTTCCTCTCCCTCAAAATAGATTGACTTTTTATGTTTCCCCTCTCCCCTTGCGGGAGAGGGATTAAGGGTGAGGGGTAGCGTTGCTGCTTGATAATAATTTAAAATTTTATGACATATTTTAAACAACACGAATAATCCATATAAAATTAGTTTATTCCTCACTTCAACAAAAACTACCCCTCACCCCTGCCCCTCTCCCGCAAGGGGCGAGGGGAAAGGCGAAAAAATTCAGTTGCCGAAAATATCCACGCCTTTAAAAATTTTGCCGAGCTTGGAAATCATTCCTGTTTTTTGTTCAAAAGACGCTTTGTTAAACTCTTCATAAAGCCCGCGCTGCGACGCGTAGGCGACCAAAGCCAGCGCGGTGCTGTACTGCGGGTCAAAAAATTTCTCGTCGCCGATAATAGCCTCGCGCGAAACGCCGCCCGCGCGCACTTCGCGCAGCCCAAGCACGTTTACGCAGACATTTGTCATGCCCGGCATGGCGCTGCCGCCGCCGGTCAAAACGCCCACGACGGGAAAATCTTTATAGCCGGAACGGTCCACCACTTTTTTAACTTCCTCAAAAAGTTCTTCAACGCGCGGCTGTATGATATCCAGAACAAAACTTTTTTTGACGTTGTGCGTCGCGCGGCCGTCCAGAGTAGGCACCGGAATTTCGCCGTCGTCTTCCAGAAACACCGGGAAAGCCACGCCGTATTTTTCTTTAATCTCTTTAGCGTTCTGGCGCGGCGTGTGGAGCAGGCGGGCAATGTCTGAAGTAATTAAATCGCACCCGAAAGGAATGTCGCGCGAGAAACGCAAAACGCCGTCAATATAAATGCCGACGCTCATAGATTCCCCGCCCATGTCAATAAGCATGGAACCTATTTCCTTTTCTTCCTGCGTAAGCGTCATGTCCGCCAGCGGGACAAGGCCGTAAAAAGTGCCGTCAACGCGGTACCCTGGCTTTTGTATGGCTTTTGTTAAATTATTTAAATGGGCGGAAGAGCCGGTTGTAACGTGAACATCCACTTCCAGCAAAGAGCCTTCCATTCCTTCGGGGTTTAAAATGCCCTTTTCTTTGTCTATAGAAAAACTCTGCGGTATTACGTTTATAATTTCATTGTCGTTTTTTATAGGAATCGCTTTTGCGTTTTCTATGGCCAGCTGCATGTCGTTGACGGTAATCTCTTTGTCCGCGCGGGAAATATTATATTTGCCGTGGTTTGTAAAAATTTAAAGGTGGCTGCCGCGCACGCCCATAAACAAAGCGCCCATATCTTTGCCGCATTCTTTTTCTATCGCGGTAAGCAGGGAAACGGCCGCCATGGAAGTTTCTCTTATATCAAGCACCACGCCGGCACGCAGGCCTTTGCACGGGACTGAAGCCGCGGCCTCCGCGCGCAAAGTATTAGTCTCAAAATCCTGCGCGGCCGCGACGCACGTCAATTTGCCGCTGCCCACGTCCAAACCTGCAATAATATTAGTCTTAGCCATGTTAATTTTCCGGTTTTAAATAAACTTTATTATAAGAATAAAAAGATAAATCAATTTCATGCGGTTTTAAGCCGCGCGTCCTGGCGTATTCCAGCATTTTGGGGGCCAGTTTTGCCTTCTCGGCCAAATCTTCCGGCCCGCCGAAATTTACGACGGTCGCGTCCTTTAAAATAACGCGCGTTTCCGTGCCGTCCTGATTAATGTTGACCGAAGAAAAATCTATATCTTTTTTAAACGCGTTTAAGGCGCTAATTAATTGTACAATTTCTTTACTCACTTTTTCAGGCGTATTTGTCACCTGGCCGGAAATCATTACAAGCGGATAAACGCCCTGAGGTATGTCCGTTGCCGCGGGATAGACAACGCCGCCGTCGTCAACCATCATTTTTTGCGCGTTTACCGTCACAAGTTCCGCCGCGGGAACGCGCGGCGCGGCGGATATTCTCAGTTTGCCGGTAAACAAACCGCGTTTTACCGTAATATTTTTAAGATGCGGGAATTTTTTTTCTAAATTTTTTTGCAGTTCCGCCGCGGCCGCCAGCGTGATTTTTTGCCCGGGTTCAAAAGGCACCGCCGCGGCCAAGGCCGCCAAATCTTTCCCCGCGAGCCCTTTGACTTCTACCGTCTTAAACTGCCAGGAATTAAAACCGTCGCGCCGCCAGGAAGAAAACGCTTCCGCCGCTTTAGGCGCGCCTTTATACGCCGCGAATCCTATTGAAAACAACATGCCGGCAAAAAGCGCCAGAATCAGCAGCGGGCGCAAAAGGCCGGGCGTTTTATTTGTAGGTTTACGCTGCCGCTCGGGCCCTGCGGGTTTATTGTAATAAACTAATTTTTTCATTTATATATCAGCGCGCGGAACTGCGGCGTGTTGTTTAAATTTTTAAACATCCAGCCTTTTTTGCCCTCTTCATACAATCCGTCAATATCTTTATAACTTCTTTTTAAAGCAAGGTCCAAATTATTGAGCGCATTCTTTTTATCTTTTTTATACAGCCAGTAATAACCCGCAAGGTTGACGTACGGCAGAGACATGTCCGGCGATATTTGCAGCGCGGTTTCAAAATTATTTTTGGCCGCGTCCCAGTTTTTTAATTTTAAATTAGCGTAACCTAAATTGTTGTAAGCGACGGCCCATTTAGGGTTAAGCTCAATGCTTTTTTCAAAATCCTGCGCGGCGGACACATAATCTTCCATATCTTCGTAAACCAGGCCGCGGCGGTTATAAAAAGTATAGTCCGGCGTAAGTTCAATGAGTTTCGTGTAATCCGCAGCGGCGGCGGGATAATCTTTTATTTCTTTAAAGCTTGCGGCGCGCACGCGGTAAGCGGGGCCGTAAGACGGGTCGCGGTTTATAGCTTTGCTGAAATATGCCGCAGCCGCGTCATAATTGCCGGCGCCGTAAAGTATGCGGCCTTTATAAAAATATCCCTCTGGATTTTGCGGCTCAAGCGTTATAAAACGGTCAAATTCTTTATCCGCTTTTTCATTGTTGAAAACGCCCAGGTAAGCGCGCCCGAGGTCAAGGTCAAACGCGGCGTCTTTGGTTTTTTTGGAAGAAGAATATTTTTCCAGGTCTTTAACCGCCAAATCAAATTTTTCCAGCGCCAGATAAGCCCTGCCGCGCTCAAGATAAAAATCAAAAAAATTACTTTTAAGTTCAATAGCCGCGGTCAAATCCTCGGCGGCGGAAGCGTAGCGGCGCTGCGCGGAATAAACCAGCGCGCGGCTGTAATATTTAAAAGGGTCTTTAGGCGAATATTTTACGGCCTGCGTGTAATCCGACAGCGCGTTTGCAAGCTTGCCCTGGTCTTTATAAATGTCCCCGCGGTACTGGTACGCGGCGGAGTAAGACGGGTTTAGCGTTACAGCTTTGTCAAAATATTTTAATTTGTCGGCCGCGTCAGCTGCTTTGCGGCCCTGCGCAAAAGCCGCGCGGGCGGCCGCGCCCTGCGTCGCGGCGTTGGCGGCCGCGCAAAACGCCAGAAATAAAATTAAAATAATTTGCTTTTTCATAAAATTATAAAAATCATCAACCCGCTTAAAATAATTAAACCAAATGACCAGCCCAGAACCAAAAATATTGTCGCCGTAAGTTTTAAATTTAAAACCGCGGCCGCCGCCAGCGCCTGCGGGCCCGCAAACATAAGGCCTAAAGATATTTCCGCCCCGCTGCCGCGCCTGATTTTGCTTAATAAAACTTTGCGCGACGCGTAAACTATAAAAGACAACAAAAACGCTGAGAGCGCGCGGGCAATGCCCGCCGGTCTGTAGGCGTTGTACTGCGCCGACACTTCTTTAATTCCCGCGTTTAATAAAATCTGCGCCTGCTCTTTGGGCAGACCATCTTTCATTGAATGAACTTTATGCTCTGTATATTTTTTCAGACGTAAAATAAAATCCGCGACCGCCTCTTCCGTCACGCCGGCAAGCGCGCGCAGCGTGCTCAGAAACGCCAAAAACATGCCGTAAAAAAATGACAGCGGCAAATATATAACGCACAAAATTCCGGTTACCCACATTTGCGCCGCGCCGCGGTAAACCCCGGGCGCAAAAGCAAATTTATACACGCATATTAAACCCAGCGCGGCCAAAGCCATGGAGCCGAAAACATAAGGCAGCACGACGGTAACCAAATGCCGCGCAAAAAGCCCCAGCGTTTTTAAAAAAATATTTTCCTGATTAATAGCGCGCTCCGATATTAATACTACATCCTCATATTTTTTCCTCTCCCTCCTTCAAGGGAAAAGGGCATCTATATTTCCCCTCTCCCCTTGCGG
>JAIRUU010000083.1 GCA_031254225.1 Candidatus Elusimicrobium euhamitermitis | reverse complement strand
CGTCAAAGAAAACAATAAAAACGCTTATGAAGTTTTAAATTTGACGGACACGCGCGCGGCTGTTTTAGTAAAAGCCAAATCGCAGGAGACCGTCGCGTGGGACGCTAAAGTTGAAAGCGGCATGCGCGTTTTAACGCTGACCGCCACGGCCCGCGCGGGCCAGCTGTCCGACGGGGAAGTAAAAGAAATTCCCATACTGCCGAGCAGAGAGCGTCTGGTGGACGGCAAAGTCGCCGCGCTGAAAGAAGGCGTTAATCTCATTGAAATTGACGCGCTTAAAAAACCGGACCCTTCGCGCGTTTACGACGTGATGCAGCTGCAAATTGACCCCGATTTAATACTGCCGGTCTTTAACAGCCTGCCCATGCTCGTGGAATATCAGTTTGAAAATTTATTTTCACTGACGAGCAGATACGTGCCGCTTGCGATAGTAAATAATTTTTACCAAAAATATCCGGAACTGAAAAAAGCCGTGGCGCAGCTGCCTAAACGGGACACTATTACTCCGCCGTGGCAGGAGGATAATCCCATCCGCCAGACGGTGCTGTCCGAAACGCCTTGGCTTTTTCAGGCGGAAGGCAGAAAAGTTGATTACGGTAAAATCATTGATATGTTTGACCCTAAAAACGTGGCGTCTCTTGCGAAAAAGACGGAGGACAGGCTTGGCTGTTACCAAAATTCGGACGGCGGCTTCGGCTGGTTCTGCGGCGGGAAAAGCGATACTTACGTCACGCTTTACCTGCTGGAAAATTTTGCGCTGGCCGCGTCCCAAGACGTAAGAGTGCCGCAGGATTTGACAAAACGCGCCATGCGTTACGTCACCGGTAAAGTTGACGAAATTATAAAAAATACAAAAGACACCGGCGAGCATCAGATTGTGACGAGCCTTTACGCGGCTTATGTTCTGACCTCTTTCCCGCCGGAATGGAAAGAAACTCAGGACGCGCTTAAAAAAGCCGCGGGCTGGCTGGAGTATGCTGCAAAATATGAGCGTTTTATGACGCCGCTTGGCAAAATTTACGCGGCGAACGTTTACTACCGTCTGGGAAATAAAGCGGAGTCCGACCGTTATCTTGACGCCGTGCTTGACATGATGACCGTGGACGATACCGCCGGCGCATACTTTACGCCGGAAGCAAAAAGCTGGCTGTGGTACAGCGACACGCTTGAAAAGCACGCTATAACGCTGCGTACTCTGCTCAAACTGCGCCCGCAGGACAAACGCATTGACGACATGGTTAAGTGGATGCTCTTTAACCGCAAAGGCAACACGTGGACGTCCACCAAAGCGGCGGCCAGCGCTATATACGCGCTGCTTGACGTAATGAAAGCCAGAGGCGCTTTTACGTCTGAGGCGACTTATAAAATTATATGGGGCGCCGTGACGGACGAGCAGACTTTCAAGCCTTTTGATTTTGTCAAAAAACCGCTGCAGTACGTCAAACAAGGCGCGCAAATAACGCAGGATTCCGTTTCCGCGCGGGTGGAAAAAACAGGTAAGACAACTGACTTCGCTTCATTAACCGCAGTTTATTCTACAGACGGAAAAATTGAAGAATCCCCAAAAGGCCTGATGAACGTCAGCCGCCAATACTTCCTGCGCTATAAAGACGGGGACGTTTATAAATTAAAACCGCTTAACGACGGGGACACGGTAAACGTCGGCGATGAAATTGAAATACGGCTGGCCGTTAACACAAGTTCTCAGTTTGAATACGTGCAGCTCAAAGACCCGCGGCCCGCGGGTTTTGAGGCGGACAATCTGCTCAGCGGCTGGAAGTGGGATTTGCTCTCCCGCTACGAAGAACCGCGCGACAGCCTGACAAATTTCTTCATAAACTGGCTGCCGCACGGCGAATACACGCTGAAATATAAAATACGCCCCACGACGGCGGGAACCTATAAAATAGGCGCCGCGCAAATGCAAAGCATGTACGCGCCCGAGTTTGCCGCGCACAGCGCGAACATGACGATAAACGTAAAATAAAAAGTTTAAACTGATAAGGGCCAAAAGACCTAGAGATAAATAGGTCTTTTGACCCTTGTAAAAAATACTGTCCGACATTAAAATATATACAGAGGAGAAATTATGAAAAAAATAATATTTATTTCAATAGCAGTTTTTTTTGCGGCCGGATCAGTTTTTGCACAGAGAATTAAGTCCCATGATTCTCAAATAGAGCCTTTTTTACTAGAGGTAAAGGCCTATAAATGTAATAGTAATTGCATATCTGGCACATTCTTCACGGATGTATTTATGACAAATTATCCTAACAAGCAATATCCCGTAATCCTTAATGAAATGGGAGAATATAAAAAAAATTACGAAAACCCGGACGTTAGAGCCTTGAAAGACGCCACGGATGAAACCATAGCTTACGTAAAGTATCATATGTATCAAGATTCTAGAATGAATAAGTATCTTAATTTTATGAACAATATTATTTTAATAGAAATATTAGAAGAAAATAGAAATGCTTTTAACGCATTCGTAAAAAAATATGAAGATTATATGGACTATTCTGAAAAAAATTATGACAGATTGACACCCCAACAAAAAAGTGATTACCTATTAGAAAAATTAATGACTGAAAAGGAATTTATATTTTTTGTAGATAAAGCAAAGGATACAAAAGATGATTATAGTAATCCTTTTATTTCCAACAGACCGTCAGTATATACAGATCCTAAGGATAATCCTTTTATTTCCACACGTCCTGTGGTGTATAACACCACAAATAATACTGCTTCACGCCCTGTACTTTATAACACAAGAGAAGGGTTTGAGAAATTACGCAATCCTGATTCAGACTCAACCAAAGCTATTAAACAATGGATTCAAGAAACAGAAAAAAATTTTTAAATAGGTGTTAAATTGTTATTTTATCCAAAACGGCCTCTAGTGAGAGAGGCCGTTTTGGTATAATATAAAGATGAAATTTCTGCGGCGGAAAATTATAAAACCTATTTCATTTTTATTTTCCTTTCTGGGCCTTCAGACCATGAAAGCGGTCTTTATCGTTCTGCCGTGGGACGCTTCCATTAAATTCGGCATGTTTTGCACGGGCCTTGCCGCAAAGCTGATGAAAAAAAGATTTAGAAATAACATGCAAAGCATAGCGCGCGCGCTGCCGGAAAAATCAGAAAAAGAAGTATATGAAATTTGTATGGGCTCCTGGCGCAACATGGGCGCGGTAGCAGCGGAATTTATAAAATGCGCGCGCATGTCCAAAGAAAAACTTTTGCAGATAACAGAGTTAAGAAATACCGCTTTTGTTTACGAACGCGTAAAAAATAATTCCCCCATGATAATACACTCGGGCCACTTCCCGAACTGGGAAGTTTTCAACATAGCCTCCGACGCGCGCGGGCTGGAAAAAGCCGTCGTGGCGCAGGGCCTTAAAAACCCTTTTATTGACAAAGAACTTGAACGCATGCGCGGCCTTTACGGCGGGCGCATAATTAACACGGACAACCCGTTTTTTGCCTGCGTCAAGTGGCTAAAAAGCGGAAAATCCCTAGCTATTTTATCAGACCAGAACGCTTATAAGAGCGAGGTTTACCGCAAATTTTTCGGCCGCTGGTGCGCGTGCAGCCCGCTTACTCCGCTGCTTTCAATAAAATTGCAAATCCCCGTCGTTCCGGCAAAGCTTTACCGCGAAAACGGCAAATTTATAGTTGAATTTCTTGACCCTGTTATCCCGCCGCTGCAATATTCCCAGGAAACGGTGGAAAATATGGTTGACGTCTTAAATAAATATTACGAAGGCTGGATTAGGGAACGCCCGGCCGACTGGCTGTGGGCCCACAACCGCTGGAAACGCGAAAAAAACGCGCCGCAATATGAGGCCGAACATGCCAACGGTTAAAGCCGTTTTCCTGGACCGCGACGGCACGCTCATTTATGAAAAACCCGGGCGTTACCTGCGTTACCCGCGGCAGGTAAAACTTTACAAAACCGCGCCTGCGGCTCTTAAAATTTTCAAAAAACTTGGCTATGAAATTTTTATAGTTTCAAACCAATCCGGCATAGGCCGCGGTTATTTTACGGCGGAAGAAACGGACAAAGTGCACAATCATCTGCAAAAAATGCTGGGGCCCTGCCGCGCGCGGGAAATTGTATACTGCCCGCATGCCCCGTCTGAAAACTGCGCGTGCAGGAAACCTAAAACATTACTTGGGCAAAACCTCGTAAAAAAATATAATATAGATATAAGCCGTTCTTTTGTGATAGGGGACAAAAAGTCAGACATAGATTTCGGCAACGCTTTGGGCGCGCGCGGCATACTTGTGCGCACGGCCAACGGAAACGCCCAAATAAAAAAGTACGGCGCGCAAATAAAAGCCGCTAAAGTAACAAATAACCTGCTCGGCGCGGCCGCGTATATAAAAGGTTTGTCATGAAACAAATTCTTACGGCACTGATACTGCCGCTTGCCGCAATATTAAACGGTTGCTGTTGTTGTAACTGCAAACCGCAGGACACTCCTCCCCCCGCAATAATTGAAATTCCAGCTCCCGCCGCTCAGACAACGCGGCAAAATACTCAAAACGATATCGCTCCGGCCAAAGAAACAGAAGGCTCCCCTTTAGCTTCCGCGCTTGAAAGCGCGCTGGGCATTTCCGAAGAAGCGCCGGCGCCGGCGCAGCAGACGGAACAGGAGCCTGTTTTTCTTTCTAAAACCACGCAGCCAAAAGCCGTCCGGGCCTCAGCCGCCGCGGCCGAAGCAAATAAAGAACAAACAAAAAAACCCGAAACTAAAAAAGAGCCTGTGCCCGCGTCTTATGTCCGCGACGGGCGTTATCTGCACCCATGGGCAAAAAATCCCGTTATAGAAGGAGGGCAGAAACTTTATCCGGCGCCGTGGTCAGACGAAGAAATGCGGTTCGGCGTGCACTATTCATTTATACGCGCGGGCACCGCTTATATTAAAACGGACGGCGTGACGGAGACCAGTTTCGGTCCGGCGTACAAAATTGAAACGCTGGCAAATTCCGCCAAAGCCATTGACTCCGTCTTTAAAGTGCGCGACATTAATTATTCATGGATTTCCGTCAAAGATTATTCCTCTTACGGTTATTCGCAGAGCATACGCGAAGGCAATTATATAAGGGACGAATGGGTAAGTTTTGACGCTGCGCAAAAAAAGTTTATCGGCTCCAAAAAGAAAAAAGGGGACGCGGAACTTATTAAAGGCGCGCTTGAAGGGCCGGTGCAGGATATGCTGACGTCCCTTTATTTCGTGCGCCTGCACGCGCCGGAGCTTTCCGCCGGCAAAAGCGTGACTTTTGACGTTAACGACGGGGACACTACTTATCCGCTTATCGTAAGGTTTATTAAAAAAGAAACGCTCAAAACGCCGGCCGGTAAATTTAACTGCATTGTGGTTGAGCCGGGTTTCAGGAAAGAAGGTATTTTTATACAGAAAGGCAAAAGTTTAAAAGTATGGCTGACGGACGACGAGCGCCGCATTCCGGTAAAAATGGAAACGGAAGTTTTTATAGGCAGCGTAAGCGCGTCGCTTGAAGAATATAAAAAAGGTAAATAAAAATGGACACAGTAAAAAAAGAGCGTCTGGCGGAAATTTTAAAATCGTTTAACGGCGTGCCCGTCGTCGTCGTGGGCGACGTTATGCTGGATCACTTTATACGCGGTTCGGTTACCAGAATTTCGCCGGAAGCTCCCGTGCCGGTGGTTAACGTGACAAAAGAATATTACGTTGCGGGCGGCGCGGGCAACGTGGCCGTAAACCTGGCCGCGCTGGGCGCAAAGCCCGTCGTGCTGTCCGTAGTCGGGCAGGACAGGAGCGGGGAGGATTTGATAAATTTTCTGACGTCAAAAGGCGTTGATACTTCTTTTATAGCGCTGGACTCTTCCCGCCCCACCACGCAGAAAATCAGAATTCTGGCCGAAAACCAGCAGGTTGTCCGTTTTGACAGGGAAAGCAAAAAAACAATTCCCCCCTCTATCGGAAAATCATGCATTGAGAACTTAAAATTTCTCACAAAAAGCGCAAAAGGCGTGGTATTGTCCGACTACGGCAAAGGCATGTTGTCCGACTCAAATATCAAAGCTATTATTGATATATGCAACAAAAAAAATATCCCCGTGTGCGTGGACCCTAAGACGGAAAATTTTAAAAAATATAAAAATATAACCTGCATGACGCCCAACACTAAGGAGGCTTACGAGGGCATGGGCGCGCCGCAGGTTGCAGACGAGGAAAGTCTTTTTGACCTCGGCAAAAAAATATTAAAAACTTTAAACGCAAAATCAATTTTAATAACCCGCGGCGCGGAAGGCATGAGCCTGTTTGAACGCGCCGGCGCGAAAGTAAAAATTTTTACCGCGCGCGCCACGGCCAAAGAAGTGTTTGACGTTACCGGCGCGGGCGACACCGTGATTTCCGTGCTGACTCTTGCGCTGGCGGCAAAAGCTTCTTTAAAAGAAGCGTCAATTTTGGCAAATTACGCGGCGGGCATAGTAGTAGGAAAACTTGGCACAGCGACTGCCACGCAGCAAGAAATTTCAGAGGTGTTATAATAATGAACGACGATACTTTAATTGTCATCCCCGCCCGTTACGGCTCCACGCGGCTTAAAGGCAAAATGCTTGAAACCATTGAAGGTAAAAGCGTGATAGAGCACGTCTGGCGCGCGGCGGTTAAGGCGGACGCGGGCGCGGTGCTTGTGGCCACGGAGTCAAAAATAATAGTTGACCACTGCGCCAAATTCGGCGCCAAAGCCGCGCTTACAAGCGAGTCCTGCCAAAGCGGCACTGACCGCATTTATGAAGCCGCCCAAAACAGGAAAGAAAATTATATTATTAACGTCCAGGGCGACGAGCCTTTTATCCTGCCCCAGACGATACGCGGCGTGGTAAATTTAGTCAAAACAAGCGCTGACACGGATATTTCCACCGCCTGTTACCCGACGACTGACTTAGAAAAAATAAATAACCCTAACGCCGTAAAAGCGGTGCTTACAAAGGACCTCAGGGCCTTATATTTTTCCCGCTCCGCCATACCGTATAAAAGGGAAATTACGGCGGAAAATAAAAATATTCCGTATTACATACACTGCGGCATTTACGGTTATAAACGCCGCGCGCTGGACAGATTTGTCAAACTGCCGCAGAGCAGTCTGGAAAAACTGGAAAAGCTGGAGCAGCTGCGCGCTCTGGAAGACGGCATGACCATAAGGTCAGTTTTAATTGAAACCGCGGGCCCCGCCATAGACACCGCGGAAGATTTAAAAACCGCCAGAGAATACATAAAAAATATTTAAAAGTAATTTGGCAAAAAAGCCGGATATCAAATTTCCGGCGGTAATTTTTTTATTTTGTAACACACACAAGGAGAGCAGTATGTCAAAGTTCATATTTGTAACGGGCGGCGTAGTCAGTTCGCTGGGCAAAGGCACCGCGGGCGCGAGCATAGGCAAACTTCTGCAGCTGAGCGGCATTAAAGTAAACATGATTAAGTGCGACCCCTATCTTAACGTTGACCCGGGCAACATGAGCCCGTTTCAGCACGGCGAGGTTTTTGTAACGCGGGACGGCGCGGAATGCGATTTGGACCTGGGTTACTACGAACGTTTCTTAGACGTGCAGACCACGCGCGCCAACACAAACACCGCCGGCAATATTTACCTGACCGTTTTGGACAAGGAAAGACGCGGGCAGTATAACGGCGGCACGGTGCAGGTTATTCCGCATATTACAAACGAGATTAAAAAACGTTTTACAGCTTTTGAAAAAGACGTTGACGTTACGATAGTAGAAATAGGCGGCACCGTCGGGGATATTGAAAGCCTGCCGTTTTTTGAAGCCGCGCGCCAGATGAAACTTGAACGTCCGGGCAATGTTTTCAGCATACATTTGACGCTGGTTCCGTATATCAAAGCGTCCGACGAACTTAAAACGAAACCCACTCAGCACTCCGTCATAAAACTGCGCGAGCTGGGCATTAATCCGGACATGCTTATCTGCCGCACCGACAGGCCGCTTTCAGACGATATTAAGCAGAAAATTTCGCTTTTCTGTTCCGTTCCCGAAGAGGCGGTCATTGAAGCTATGGACCAAAAGTCCATTTATCTTATACCTGAAAATTTTTACCAGCAGAACGCGGACAGGCAGATTATAAAAATGCTCGGCCTAAAAACCAAACAGAAATTTGACACGTCCTGGTTTAAGTTTATTAACGAAAATCTGGAGCATAAAGAGACGGTTAATATTGCCATAGTCGGAAAATATTCGGAACTCAAAGACGCTTACAAATCCGTCAACGAAAGTCTGTTTCTGGCGGGAATGAGCGGCAAAGTCAACGTCCATATTCTTTACGTCAACGCGGACAAAAGCGACGTGGTTGAGAGGTTAAAAGACGCGCACGGCATTCTGATACCGGGCGGCTTCGGCCCGCGCGGAATGCAGGGCAAAATAGACACCGTGGCTTACGCGAGAGAGACTAAAAAACCTATACTCGGCCTCTGCGTCGGAATGCAGTGCATGATGATTGAGGCTGCGCGCAGGGCGGGAATTAAAGACGCGGACTCCGCGGAGTTTAACCCCAAAACCAAACATCCGCTCTTCACAATTATGGAAGCGTTTGCCAAGGAAGACGACAGGCCGCGCGTGGGCGCTTTTCCCCTTGACATTAAAAAAAGCACGGCGGCGCATAAAATTTACGGCGCGGATAAAATTGAGGACCGCCACCGCCACCGCTACAGCTTAAACGAAAAATATCTGCCTGCGCTTGAAAAGGCCGGCATACGGATAAGCGGCCGCTGCGGCGACATAGCGGAAATAGCGGAGCTTGAAAACCATCCGTTCTTCATCGGCGTGCAGTATCACCCTGAATTCGGTTCCCGCCCCATGAAACCCCACCCGCTGTTCAGAGACTTAATAAAAGCCGCAAAAGAATATAAGAATAAGAAATAAAAAAACTTATTTTACGCGGGCCGGCAAAAAGCCGGCCCGTTTTTTATATTTCTAACATAACAGCCCGCGTTTTTAACATATTATGATTATAATAGATAGACCAAAAGACCTATATCAGATATAGGACTAAAGTCTCTTGCGCCTCTTTTACCGTTTCCTTATAATATATTTGATAAAGATGTCCGATACACAAAACTTTTCAGATAAAGGACTAACAACATGAAAATAATAAATAAAATAACCGCGGCCGTATTAACGGCAATAATGCTTGTAAACATAAACACGCCGGTTTTCGCGCAGGCCTCTACGAATGATTTGTATTGGAAGAAGTTCAAAACATTATATAACATAGAGCTAAACCAAAAAGAAAGCGAAATTTACAAATTTTATATAAAAGAAGGAACATCTGTTAAAGCGTATAATTTTTCATGGTATTCCTTTTTATTTGGAGGAATTGCGCAAAAGATAGCGCCGCATTTAGAACCTAACAAATCTTATTTCTTTTTATACCCTACTACATATTATGATCATAAGTATGATTTTGCTTATGATTTTGCTTATGATTATGCTTATGATTATAATTATAAGCTAGTAGAGAAGAGTGAAAACAATATTTGTAATAGAACAGCCAAAGTTATATTTTATGAAATTGAAAAATATCAGAAATCAACTCCTGAAAATACTCCCGCGATAATTAATGTTTGGGAAGACAAGTATCATATGATAGAAAAAAAAGCTAAGCCGACAGGATACAAATTTTCTATTGAAGAGTATAATCAAGCTGTTGACCGGATAGAAGCAAAAATGCTCTCAGACGGATTTTTATCCAGAGGTACCATTGTATACGAAATGTATAAAAACTTCGAAATGCTTGATAATATAAAACGCTTAGATTTCCCCGCAAAAAAAATTTTAATAGAAGAACTGATAGAACATAATGCGCGCGAATTAATTAAGTTCGACATAAACTACGATCTTAATCGGATTTACTATTATTTTTTCGATAAATACAATCTTCTTGAACCGGATTACGATCTATACAAAGACTTGATCAAGCAACACAATCCCCGCGCCATAGATGTGTTAGAGGTTAAATTACAAAACGATCCCAGCTATCCGATTGATATTTCTAATTTATTAGAAAAAAATAATCCGCTGCTTATTAATGTTTTGGAGCTCAAACTGAAATATAATCCTGACTATCAGTTTAAAATTTTTGAATCTGTGAGAACAAAACTTACCAATAATATTGGAAACAACATCCGCATTATGGAAAAGTTTTTAATTGATACGGAAAACCTGCAAACGCTTGAAAACATGCTTAATAAAAACACTAAATCCAACAGCAATGTAAAAACCATGGTCCAAGATTTAAAAGATAAATCAAGACAGTTTAAAGAGAATCTGCAAAAAGCGTACCAAGATAAATCTCTGCCGGAACATAAATCCGTAAGAGATTCTTTCTCTTTCTGGAAAGTAAGGAATTGGGACGGGAAAGCCGTTATGAAAAATATCGCCAAAGGCGCCGGTGCGATGGCTGTTGTAATAGGCGCGTTTGCCGTGCTTGAAACGCTGTCCGCGCCAAACGCTTACGGCGGCAATGACGCCAAATATTCAAAAAACAATATAAATACTCTTGCCAAAATAGAAAAAGAAACAAGAGAAAGCGGCAACACTCTGATACCGGGATTAGCTTTGGCCTCCGGACTGACCGTCTCGGAAGAAGAGATTAAAAGACTGGTTTACAGAATGCCAAATAATCAGACCATGCTTGAGGATGGGAAAAACGCCGCCCTTTTAATGGCCGCGTATTTAGCGCATCCCGAGCTGCTGGAACAGATAAAAAAAGAGGTAAAAACCGAAATTTTTACCGAATCTAATCAAAAAGCAATTAACGCCGCGCGGCAGAAAGTAAGAGAAGCCGAGCCCGACTGGGGAAATTTAAAATGAAAAATATAATACCGGTAATTCTTGCGGCCGCTTTGCTTAACGCGTCTTTCGTGTCGTCCGCGAACGCGCAGATTACAGTGTCCAAATATCAGGAATATACAGGTGTTTTACAAGGCGACAATTATAAAAAGGCCCCCGAATATAACTGGACGCCGGCCCAGGCGCAGGATTTCATCAAAAGAATAAGCAAAAATATTGATAATATGATGAAAAACTCGCCCGAATATAAAAGAGCAAAAACGGGACAGCTTGTGGGAAATATCATACTCGGCATTATAGGTCTGGCGGTATTTATGATAGCGTGGGAAGCCTTTGCCGCGCTTGGCGCGGGCACGACGTTCGGCGGTTACGGAATGACGTATACCGCCGGCAGTCTGGGCGCGGCAGTGCCTTTGGGCATTGGCTCCGCGGCTTTCGTAAACGACTTTGCGGTATTGGCGCTTACAACGATAGTCGTAGGACAAATAGGGCATACATTTTTACAAATGGGCGAAGAATGCGCCAAAAAATATATGGGCGTGGAAGGTCTTAACGCATATTTGGAACGCAAGACGGACGAGGCAAAACAAAAAGCGGATAAATTATCGGCATATTGCACGGCAAACAGTTTAGGCGAAATTTGCGCCGCAGACTTAAATGGAAGCTGGGAAACGGAAACTTCGCGTTACTACGCCGTGGTAACGATAAAAGCGCTTAAAGTAGTGGAGGCCGAATTGCTGGACTCAAACAATGCGGAACGTTTCGGAATGGCCTGGCTGGACGAATTGCAGATAATGAATATGTTCGCCGGAGAGAACGGCGGCTTTGTGCCTTTAGCGGACAGAAAAACGCTTCGGAACAAAGTGTACGCGGACAATAAAAATTATGAAAAAGAACAACGCGAACTGCAAAGACGCAGAGCTATCGCCAGAATAGCGCCGATGAGTCCATTATTGATTGCATTCTAAAAACAAATATTTATAGCACGCTTAATAGAAAACCATCCCGCTGGCGCCGGGACGATTTTTTAATGGGAAGACATCTGTTTTTTATGCCGTTTCGCCCATAGGAATACTGGTATGCCTAACGCGAAAAATATTGACGCCATGAGAAGGTAAGTTATGTTGGCCGCGTAAATAAGCCAGACGGAATAAACCAGCGCGAGAACCGCGGTTGCCACGAGGCGCCCCCTGCTTACAACGTCCTGCTTAATATTTCTGATTTTAAAAAGATACAGCGCGGTAATAAAATATACCGGCAGCAGCATGACGCCGGTAAT